>DATNRH010001163.1 GCA_036703605.1 Candidatus Obscuribacterales bacterium
CGGTTTCAAGGAGATCATCGGGTTGACGAAAGGAACTAATCAGTAAACCAATCGTGGGCAAACTCCAAAGAAGCGCAATGAAAATAACTGCCCCATGTACTGGCGCTTGGGATAGAACTTTGTTGAGTCGATTAGCAGGGCGGTGCCGTCGGATGCGAACGATGCTGCGGACCATTAATGACGCTCCTGCTGGCGAAAACGGCGAATATTGACCACCATGATTGGGATGACAGCGATCAAAAGAACCGTGGCGATCGCACTGCCTCGTCCAAAATGGCGATAGTTAAACATTTCCTTAATCATGCGACTGGCAATCACGTCTGTCCCCAAGTTGCCACCCGTCATCACAAATACAATGTCAAAGACCTTGAGTACGAACACAATCATGGTGGTTGTAACTACCGTGATTGTCGGCATGATGGTGGGAATCATGATCCGCCAAAAAATCTGCATTTCGCTGGCTCCATCAATCCGAGCCGCTTCGATCATATCCCGGGGAATTCCCTTGATAGCGGATGAAAGCAGCACCATGCAAAATCCTGTGTAAAGCCAGATCATGATGACAATCAGGGCAACGTTATTAATCGAGCGATCCACAAGCCAGCCGATAGGATCTCCCCCCAGTGCCGTCACCACGCCATTTAATAAGCCAATCTGGTTACTGCCTGCAGGATTGAAGGCATAGACAAATCGCCAGATTACACTAGCCCCTACAAAGGAAATTGCCATCGGCAAAAAGATCAGTGATTTGGCGAGGGTTTCATAGTTAACCCGATCCACCAACACCGCAATCACAAGCCCTAAACTAACGCTGATCCCCGTCACCAACACTAGCCAAAGTAAATTATTACGAAAGACGAGCAGCATCTCTCGACTTGCAAAGGCAAAGAGATAATTCTCCAGCCCCACAAACGTTTCGGATCGGCTATCAAAGAAGCTAATGTATACCGTTCGAACAGTAGGCAACACGAGATAGGCTCCTAGCAATAGCCCCGCTGGCCCAACATAAACCCACGGCAAAAGTTGGTGCTTCCAAACCTTGGGCAGCCTTTCTACGAGTACATTCAACCCATAGACAATGGCAATCACCCCACCAGAGCCGAGGATCACGGCCAGAATGGCATTAAGAATACGCAGCAGGTTATCGGTCATGTTGGCGATCGATCCAGGGTGTTCATAGCAAACTCTCAAACGATGATCGGGACATGCAAAGACCGTCAGCAGGTTGTGCAAGGTGCGATCGCCCTATGCCTAATCCCCACATCAGCCTTTGCATGTCAATGCCCTACGATCAAGGGACAGACTTATTTTGTTCAAAGCTTTGTCTTCCGGGTTGGGTCAGAGACTGGGCATAATCCTGCCTAGGAGCATCCTGAGCCACCTATCAATTGGGCCAACTTGCCTCAATGTTCTCTAGAACTTGATCAACAGGGGTGCCAGCGACATAATCTACAACCCCCGACCAAAATGACCCGGTGCCTACCGCACTGGGCATTAGGTCAGAGCCATCAAAGCGAATACTATCTGCCGTGGTCAAAAACTCAGCTTGCTTTCGGCTGACTGGATCAGGGTATGCATCTAGACTGACCTGTTGATGGGGCGATAGAAAGCCCCCTGCCTCAGCCCAAATTTCATGGGGTTCGGGGGTAGCTAGATACTCCATGAGTGCCCGCGCTTCGGGGGTGTCGTTGAACATACCAAAGACATCACCGGCGACGAGAACGGGTACTCCAAGATCAGGGTTGATGCTGGGGAGTAAAAACACATCGACATCTTCACCCAGAGTGATGTCATCCGGAAAGAAACTAGCAATGAAGTTAGCCTGGCGGTGGAGATAGCAGCGGGGTGGATCGCTAAACAACCCATTGGGGGATGTGCCAAAGGGAGTACTAATCGCCCCTGTGCTGCCACCCACAACATAATCTGGATTTAAGACCACCTGACCAAAGGTTTCAAAGGCAGTCTTCACCTGAGGATCGGTAAAGGGAATCTCATGGCTCACCCACTGGTCATAGGCCTCTGTCCCTGCCGTACGCAGCATAATATCTTCAATCCAGTCGGTGCCCGGCCAGCCGGTAGCATCGCCGCTTTCCAACCCCAAGCACCAAGGCGTGCCTCCATCAGCTACAATCTGGTCGCTGAGAGCCATCAGCTCGTCCCACGTTGTAGGAATATCATAACTATTGGCTTCAAAAGCGTCTGGCACATACCACACTAAACTCTTCACAGACACCCGATACCACATGCCGTACAGAGTGTCGTCAAAGGTGCCTAGATCTAGCCAGGTTTGTGGGTAAGCGGCTTGCAGGGTGGCATCATCCATAAAGTCGGTGACGGGAATAAGCTGACCAGCATCGGCAAAAGCTGCCATCAGACCTGGCTGAGGAAACATGGCAATATCTGGAGCGTTGCCAGCTTCGACCCGCACGGGCAGAAGGGTTGCGAAAGCATCCGTCCCTTCATAAACCACCGTGATCCCCGTCTGCTCTTCAAAGGGTGCCAAGGCTTGCTCTAACTTGTCCTGCTGTTCACCCACCACCACCCCTAAGATGGTGACGGTTCTGGCTGCACTACCGCTATCAGGTTGCTGCGAAGCACCATTACAGGCAGAAAGCAGGAACAAACTTAACCCGACGGTTAAACCTAGAGAATATTTCATATCTTAACGTCCTCAAACAATCAACTTTAGTTCGGTCGTAACTCCTTCTTGCTCTTGCGCAATTGATGGGTTTATCAACAACGTGATTGAACGTTAGTTTAGATTAAGAAGCTGTTTGAACAACTAATGCAGTGCTCATCAGACATGAGACATTCAGCATCGTCCAAACTTAGTGTGTCGAGTATCAATATTGACCAAGCCCAGACTAGATGGCTGGGGCGTCTTAGGTACATCACAAGACGAGTATATCAATCGAATAGCACGGCGATCGGTTGCACGTAATAGTAATCAACAGTCTTCCCAGATCCAACGTTAAACCGAGGAAATACTGAACTTATCATGGTTTGGGAACGAGCCTGGCCGATTACTCTGGCTACCTGACCAATCTCTCTGTGCTGTCGGTCTAAACTTCGCCCAGCAAAGAAAAACCCGCTTAAGCGGGTTCATGCAGGTCAGTGAGTTGGTGCAGGTCAGCTGGCACTAGCCATGGTTTCAATCAAACTTCAGCTTCTTGGCCACGGTTTGTACATCCTTGTCACCTCGCCCTGAACAATTGATCACAATGCGAGGACTACCTGCCACTTGCAGGCAGAGGGTTTCTAGGTAAGCGATCGCGTGGGCAGTTTCCAAGGCTGGGATGATCCCCTCCTGTTGCGAGAGCAGTTGTAGGGCATCTAGGGCCTGCTGATCGGTGACGCTGTAATACTCTGCCCGTCCTAACTGTTTTAGATAGCTATGTTCTGGGCCAACACCGGGATAGTCTAGTCCGGCACTAATGGAATGGGCCTCCACAACTTGCCCATCCTCATCTTGCAGCAGATAGCTCATAGCTCCATGCAACACGCCAATACGCCCTTGGGTGAGCGTGGCTGCATGTTTATCGGTTTCGACCCCTTCACCGGCGGCTTCCACTCCAATCAGGCGAACCGAGGGCTCTTCCACAAACTCGTGGAAAAGTCCCATAGCATTAGAGCCACCACCCACGCAGGCTAGGAGAATATCCGGTAAGCCGTTCCACTTTTCTAAACACTGGGCACGAGTTTCTTCTCCAATCACCGCATGGAAGTCTCGCACCATCATGGGGTAGGGGTGGGGGCCAGCGACGGATCCTAGAATGTAGTGGGTGGTTTCAACGTTGGTCACCCAGTCGCGAATGGCTTCTGATGTGGCATCTTTGAGGGTACCGGTGCCTGCTTCCACCGGGCGCACTTCTGCTCCCATCAAGCGCATCCGAAACACATTCAGAGCTTGACGTTCCATGTCATGAACGCCCATATAGATGACGCAGTCTAGCCCAAACCGAGCACAAACCGTTGCTGTTGCTACGCCATGCTGACCCGCTCCCGTTTCTGCAATAATCCGCTGTTTGCCCATCCGTTTGGCCAACAGCACTTGCCCCAAGGCATTGTTGATTTTGTGCGCACCTGTGTGGTTGAGGTCTTCGCGCTTTAGATAAATCTGAGGGCCTGATCCGTCAGGGCGCTGGTAGTGCTGGGTGAGCCGCTCTGCAAAGTAGAGGGGGGTGGCTCGTCCGACATAGTCCCGCAATAATCCCTGCAGTTCCGATTGAAACGATGCATCGTCGCGGTATTGGTAAAATGCCTGTTCTAGCTCGCTGAGTGCGGGCATCAAGGTTTCGGGAACATACTTACCACCGAACTGGCCAAACCGACCCAAGGGATCAGGCCGCTGGGATAGGGGCGGCATGGTTGGGCGGTTGTCTGGGTTGGGATGAATAGGGGTGCGTGTCACAGAGCCTCAGCACGAATCAAAGGTACTTCCCCCATGATAGAGAAATTTCTTCCGCACTCCACGGCTGATTCAAAATTCCCCTCACATTTCTCCTGCACAACAGGACTCTAGGGGCGGCGATGATGGGGCGATCGCGGCAGGAGGTTCAGCAGAAGCGATCGCCCAAAATCGAACGGGATCGCTAGCCTGCTCGTCTAACAATGGTGCAAACTGCGATATCTTGCCCATGACCCGATCGGTCACCCATAACACTAAAGGTACAGGGGGCGTATCTGGATAGGTCTGGTACTCTAGCTCGAAGGCTAGCAAGACACGGTTGAGGGCAGCGATCGCATCTAATCCCAAGACCATCAATGCGCCGTTAGTCGGATAGGTCATCCCTTGAGAATGAAGCTCTCCATAGAGCGATCGCGTTGAGGTAGGTAGCTTAAGTGCCTGCAGCGGCAGAGCACAATGGGCGCGTAATTTGCGAATAATAGCTCCATGCCAGCGAACATCGTTACAGCAGGCTAGAATGAGCGATCGCTTTTGCTGATTCTTGTACAGTAATGACGACAAGAGCTTCATCGATTGGCGATTGTGGAGGGCGATCGCCCCTGGAGAATAGTTCACCATAGTGCATGACCTCATCGTAAGATTGGGGGCTGGCTGATGATAGTTGGTTGGCAAGGATAGGCGTCGCATCAACCCAACCAACGACATCCAGCACGAATGGTCAATGAATGCAAAAAGGCGAAACTATTCATCTACGGATCGCCTAAGATATGCGATCGCGATGGAATGCTCCGCCCATGACCCGAGCTTTAGCTGAATAGCTCGACGTCAACTAGTTTTTAGATGGTGGCCAAGATGGCCGCCTCGTCTCACAACCACCATGATTAGAATGGCAACGTCATGCAAGACGGTCTCTTGGAAAGGAGTCAGGCTTGAGGTCTCAGGTATTCAATCCATCACGGCATCTAGTACCTAAGACCTAGCTCCCAAATGTGTCTTAACAGACAATGGCAGCTCATTATTTCTCAGAGTTAAATGCAGTTACAGCCTTGTCAAACGTTACTGTTAAGTCCTTCCAAACGGTTTCAAGACCGGACTGAACTTCCTCAACAGCGGACGCACTAGACTCTTGAAACTCAGTCAGTTTAGCCTGCATGGCCTGCTGCTTCACCTGCAGCTCTTCCAACTGATTGTTGTATTCAATCTTGGCGTCAGCTTTGGCTTGATCGGCTTTGGCTCGAAGCTCATCAATTCGAGCGCTAAGCTTATCAAACTCAGCTTGTACCTTCTCTTGGTAGGCTTCTTTTTGGCTTAGCGTAGTCATAGGATTGACTCCTTTTTCAATGTCATTATTGGTTGGTTTATCGGCTCATAACTCGTTTCTAGAAAAGCGATCGCTTCCTGAGTTCACTACCAAAAACTAGGCTAATTCCTATAGATTCCCTATAGAACTTGTTGCCTAGGCAGAGCCTCAATGAGTTACTTCACGAATGAACCTACTCTGATCTAACTTCAAATCCTATGGGTTTGTAATCTATCTTTTGCTGTATTATCAATTGCTTCATCTCATTCCTATGGAGGATTTGCGAGAAGGCATTGTAGCTTGGAGCACAACTTGATATATCAAATGGAAACGACCGACCAAAGACTTTCAGGAGTTATAGCATCGGCTGACCCAATACATCATCCTATCGTCTAAAGCCTTTGGTCTAAAGCGATCGCTCCCTTGACTGATTAGCTCTGCCGATCGGTTAATAAATCACTCAGTTGACTAATATCGATTCCCATATCTCGACAGGTATCTTGGAGCACACGACCAAATTGATCGGTATTTTCCCCATAGCCACATTGCTGGGCTGCCACCTTCAAGCCAAGTCTTGCATTGGCTTGAGCACAGGAAATCAAATCAACACCTTGAAGAGGTTTTAATGCTGCCATCGGTAGCATCTCCTAAATGAACATCAAATCATAGACAGTTCAATTTATAGACGAGACAAAAACTATGCCTCATGTTTCTGTATTTTCCTGACCTGTATTTTCTTGAGAGATCAAGATATTGGCAGATCGCTTCTCTTTTAACCTTAAAACATACACTCTCACCCTTCATCCACCCATCGGTTGAGGCTGATTGACAAGGATTCTCCCTGAGTTGATGAAGTCAAACCCCCACTGAAGCATCAGCTCTTGCCCCGATGTGAGGATTGATACGTCGAGGGGCAAAACCCCTCACCCCGATGAACTCATAGAGAGCTAACTTATACGAGTTAGGCGTTGGGCTATGTAGTCCTTCCTCATCTACTCTTCACGGTCATACCCGCTATCATGATAGAAGTAACCGCTTTGACTGTCTGGTTAGCCTATCTCGTTATTCTTCCAAATGTATCCCGGTCGCGCTAACAGGTTGCACTCATACCCCATTGCCCACCAACTATCCTGGTATCGATGCACAAGGCTTGTCTGCACTCTCATCACGCCGCTAGCCGCCGCAGCCTAGCCACCCAGGTACGCCATAAGCGATCGCTTGTTCCCTCAGCCAGAAAAAAGATTTGACATGAGCTGACTAATTTCAGTAAGATTAGGATTTGTTGAATCGCAATTACCAACCCTAATAGGACTGCTTCCAATCACTCATGCCGACTATTCAGCAACTCATTCGCAGCGAACGCCAAAAGGCTATAAAGAAGACGAAGTCACCTGCCCTCAAGAGCTGCCCTCAGCGTCGAGGCGTTTGTACGCGCGTTTATACAACGACTCCTAAGAAGCCTAACTCAGCTCTGCGTAAAGTTGCGAGGGTTCGCCTAACATCGGGCTTTGAAGTAACTGCTTACATCCCTGGGATTGGGCACAACCTACAAGAACACTCCGTGGTCATGATTCGGGGGGGTCGGGTTAAGGATCTGCCTGGTGTTCGCTATCACATCATTCGCGGCACCCTAGATGCAGCTGGCGTTAAGGATCGGCTACAGGGGCGCTCGAAATATGGAACCAAGCGTCCTAAGCAAAAGTAGATAGCTATCCTTCAACCTCCCGCACAAACATATGGGTGAAAGGTGGTTGATGGTTCCGTGACTTACACTTATATCTGGCTTTTCATGGGTCTGATCCCTGCTGCAGGATCAGAGCATAGAAATGTCCACGGCAGACCTTGATGGTGCTCCGGTTGATATCTAAGCGTTCTTCATGACCCTCGTAGACATCGCAAAGATTTAGAGAAATGAATGGCAGCAGTTTACAATGGCGATCGCCCTAATTGGGTTGCCTGCCCCTAATTCATTCTTGGTTAACCATTCACGCCCTCATCTCTGTTTTAGTTTCATTGCCTTCACTCTATATAGGTTGAATTCACAATGTCTCGTCGCACTGTCATTCAGAAGCGCCCCATTCCGGCTGATCCGGTTCACAACAGCCGTCTTGTCACCATGATGGCTCGGCGCATCATGTCCAGCGGAAAGAAATCTCTGGCCTACCGCATTATCTATGATGCCTTCCAGCTCATTCAAGAGCGCACCGGCAACGACCCCCTCGAAACCTTCGAAACGGCTGTTCGTAACGCAACTCCTTTGGTTGAAGTGAAGGCACGCCGGGTTGGTGGAGCCACCTACCAAGTTCCCATGGAAGTTCGTTCGGATCGGGGAACAGCTCTGGCCCTTCGCTGGCTATCTCAGTTTTCTCGCCAACGCCCCGGGCGCACCATGGCAGGCAAGCTAGCCAACGAACTCATGGATGCTGCTAACGAAACCGGCAATGCCATTCGCAAGCGGGAAGAAACACATCGTATGGCCGAAGCGAACAAAGCGTTTGCCCACTATCGTTACTAAGAGCGTTACGACGTAACGTTGTGGGATGAGCCTACACTTTGTATAGTTACAAAAGTATAGAATTGAGAGGCTGAACCGTTTACTCAACCAACAAAACCGGGCAGAGAACTTAAGGAGGTAGCTGTGGCACGCTCGTTCCCGCTAGAAAAAATACGAAATATGGGAATTGCCGCACACATTGATGCTGGTAAAACAACGACTACAGAGAGAATTTTGTTCTACTCTGGCGTTGTCCATAAAATTGGGGAAGTTCATGAGGGCACTGCCGTCACGGACTGGATGGAGCAAGAGCGGGAGCGTGGCATCACCATCACGGCAGCAGCTATCACCACCCACTGGAAAGATCACCAGATCAACATTATTGATACGCCAGGGCACGTTGATTTCACCATTGAAGTTGAGCGCTCCATGCGTGTCTTAGATGGTGTGATTGCCGTCTTTTGCTCGGTAGGTGGAGTTCAGCCTCAGTCAGAAACCGTTTGGCGACAAGCCGACCGCTATTCTGTGCCGCGCATCGCCTTCGTCAACAAGATGGATCGAACCGGTGCGAACTTCTATAAGGTCTACCAGCAAATTACGGAGCGACTTCGGGCGAATGCGGTGCCGATTCAGCTACCGATCGGGAGTGAAGGCCAGTTTCGAGGCATTGTTGACCTCGTAACTATGAAAGCCTATATTTACGCCAATGATTTAGGCACGGATATTCAGGAAACTGAGATTCCCGATGAAGTCCAAGAGTTAGTCGATGAGTATCGAGGCAAGTTGATCGAGTCTGTTGCCGAAACAGACGACCATCTCACCGAAAAATACTTAGACGGTGAGGATCTTACCCTAGATGAGATCAAGCTGGCCTTGCGTCGAGGAACGATCGCCGGCACTCTGGTTCCCGTCATGTGTGGCTCTGCTTTCAAGAATAAGGGCGTACAACTGCTCTTGGATGCTGTGGTGGATTATCTACCATCGCCTCTAGAGGTTCCCCCTATTCAGGGCTTGCTGCCTGACGGTTCCACCACCGAAAGGATTGCCGATGATGACGCTCCCCTATCTGCTCTTGCCTTCAAGATCATGGCGGATCCCTATGGACGCCTAACATTCCTACGGGTCTACTCAGGCGTTTTATCCAAGGGGAGTTATGTTTATAATTCTGCTAAGGGTAAGAAAGAGCGCATCTCTCGCTTGATTGTTCTTAAAGCAGACGATCGCATTGAGGTGGATGAGCTGCGTGCCGGGGATCTAGGGGCAGCACTGGGTCTCAAGGATACGTTTACTGGAGATACCATCTGCGACGAAGCCTCACCCATTGTTTTGGAATCACTCTATGTTCCTGAACCGGTCATTTCGGTTGCTGTGGAGCCGAAAACCAAACAGGACATGGAGAAACTATCCAAAGCCCTACAGTCTCTGTCTGAGGAAGATCCAACCTTTCGAGTTGCGACTAACCCAGAGACTAACCAAACGGTGATTGCAGGCATGGGCGAGCTGCATCTGGAAATCCTGGTGGATCGGATGCTGCGCGAGTTTAAGGTCGAGGCTCATGTTGGAGCTCCGCAGGTTGCCTACCGCGAGACTATTCGTAAGGCAACCCAAGCCGAGGGCAAGTTCATTCGTCAGAGTGGCGGCAAGGGGCAGTATGGTCATGTGGTGATCGCCGTTGAGCCTGGTGAAACAGGATCTGGGTTCGAGTTTGTTTCTAAGATTGTCGGTGGTTCCATTCCAAGGGAATATATTCCTGCGGCAGAGCAAGGCATCAAGGAAGCTTGCGAATCTGGGATTGTGGCTGGATATCCAGTCATTGATGTGAAGGTTACGCTGTTGGATGGGTCTTACCACGACGTAGATTCATCTGAGATGGCCTTCAAAATTGCTGGATCGATGGCGATTAAAGAAGCCGTTATGAAAGCATCTCCTGTGGTTTTAGAACCTATGATGAAGGTTGAGGTAGAAGTTCCAGACGACTTTTTGGGTACCGTCATTGGCGACCTCATTTCACGTCGTGGACATATTGAAGGGCAAAGCGCAGGAGATGGGCTAGCCAAGGTCACGGCTAAGGTTCCGTTGGAACGTATGTTTGGATATGCTACAGATATCCGATCCAATACCCAGGGTCGAGGCATATTCTCCATGGAATTTAGCCGCTACGAGGATGTACCTCAGAGTATTGCTGAGGTCATCATCGCGAAGAACAAAGGGAACGCATAACTTCAGAGAAAGAGGAATAGAAGACTCATGGCACGCGAAAAGTTCGAACGGAAAAAACCCCACGTTAACATCGGTACGATTGGTCACGTTGACCATGGTAAGACCACGTTGACGGCTGCTATCACCATGACCTTGGCATCCCTAGGTCAGGCGAAAGCTCGCAAGTATGACGAAATCGATGCAGCTCCTGAGGAAAAAGCTCGGGGGATCACCATCAACACCGCTCACGTGGAATATGAAACCGAAGATCGTCACTATGCTCACGTGGACTGCCCAGGACACGCTGACTATGTGAAGAACATGATCACCGGGGCTGCTCAAATGGATGGTGCCATTCTGGTGGTATCGGCGGCAGACGGCCCAATGCCTCAAACCCGTGAGCATATCCTGCTAGCCAAGCAGGTGGGTGTACCTAACATCGTCGTGTTCTTGAACAAGCAAGACCAAGTCGATGATGAAGAGCTACTCGAACTCGTTGAGCTTGAGGTTCGTGAACTGCTCAGCTCCTATGATTTCCCCGGTGACGATATTCCTATCGTTTCTGGGTCGGCGCTGAAGGCTCTAGATGCAGCGATCGCTAACCCGACGGTGAAGAAAGGCGACGATCCTTGGATTGACAAGATCTACGCTCTCATGGACGAAGTGGATGCTTACATCCCCACGCCTGAGCGTGATATTGACAAGCCCTTCCTGATGGCGGTGGAAGATGTGTTCTCCATCACTGGTCGGGGAACGGTTGCTACCGGTCGGATCGAGCGTGGGAAGGTTAAGGTGGGTGACACCATCGAAATCATTGGTCTCCGCGACACCCGCAGCACCACCGTCACCGGGATCGAAATGTTCAAGAAGAGCCTAGAAGAAGGGATGGCGGGTGATAACGCCGGTGTCCTTCTCCGGGGGATTCAAAAGGTAGACATCGAGCGCGGTATGGTGCTGGCTAAGCCGGGTTCCATCACCCCTCACACTCAGTTTGAAGCTGAGGTGTATATCCTCAAGAAGGAAGAAGGTGGTCGTCACACGCCTTTCTTCCCTGGCTATAAGCCTCAGTTCTTTGTGCGTACCACTGACGTGACGGGGCAAATCAGCTCCTTCACCGCAGATGACGGTAGCGAAGCTGAAATGGTGATGCCGGGCGATCGCATCAAAATGAATGTTGAATTGATCAGCCCGATCGCTATTGAGCAAGGGATGCGCTTCGCCATTCGTGAAGGTGGACGTACGGTGGGTGCTGGCGTCGTTGCCAAGATCCTTAAGTAGCCCTGAGGATGTAATTGAGTAAGCTACCAGGAGCCCTTGAGCGACTGGTAGCTTATGCTCGATTGCCCATAATGATCACGGTTTCTGCTTCATTCAGTCAGAACCTTGACAATACAGCAGCTAGCTTCCAAGGGTTGGGGTGTCCTGACCAAGGTTGTTAGCGCACAATCATTCAAAGTTTGGCGTCCCTTTTAACAGCATTACTATGGCTACTATTCAGCAACAAAAGATTCGCATCCGCCTCAAAGCCTTCGATCGCCGTTTGCTTGATATGTCCTGCGAACGAATTGTAGACACGGCCAACCGCACCAATGCTACTGCCATTGGCCCAATTCCCCTCCCCACTAAGCGGAGAATTTACTGTGTTTTGCGATCGCCCCACGTTGACAAAGACTCGCGAGAGCACTTCGAAACCCGCACCCATCGGCGCATCATTGATATTTACCAACCGTCGTCTAAGACCATTGATGCCTTGATGAAGCTTGATCTACCTGCAGGTGTTGATATTGAAGTCAAGCTCTAAATCAAGAGTCTAGATTTCCTGAAAAGGTTTTTAGCACTCCCATCAAAAGCCATAAGCCTTACGTTAGACTGAAAGGGACTGAGGTAACTCGTCCCTTTTTGAGTTAGGTCGGGTTATGACCAACGCACATTGAAGCGGTCTTTAAGTTAGAGCAATGGCATTTTCATCATCGGTTGCAGTTCGTGAACTTCCATTATTTCCTCTGTCTGAGGTGGTACTATTTCCAGGCAGACCGCTCCCGCTTCACATTTTTGAATTTCGCTATCGGATTATGATGAACACCATCTTGCAAGACGACCGACGGTTTGGCGTCCTGATGGTTGATCCTGCCGATGGCAAGGTCGCTAAGGTTGGATGCTGTGCCGAAATTTTGCAATGTGAGCGCCTACCTGACGATCGCATGATGGTGAGAACCCTTGGGCAACAGCGTTTTCGCATTCTTGATTATGTGCGAGAGAAGCCCTACTACGTTGGCCTGGTGGAGTGGATTGATGACGAACCCTCTAGCCAGGATCTCAGTGGTTTAGCCATTCAAGTGGATCAAATGCTGCGGGATGTGGTCAAGCTATCTGCCAAGCTGATGGGGCAGACAGTGGATTTGCCGGATGATATTCCCACCAGTCCTTTAGAACTCTCCTATTGGATCGCCAGCAATCTGTACGGCGTAGCACCTGAGCAGCAGGCCCTGTTGGAACTCCAAAACACCATGGCCCGCCTAGAGCGAGAAGTGGAAATCCTCAACTCCACTCGCAATCATCTGGCCGCCCGCACAGCGTTAAAGGATGCCTTGAATTAGCTATCCCTCCAGTTCTGTGGTGCTGAGATCCGACCCGTGAAAAGATCCTAGGCTGGTGTCTTCTGGATGCAGCAGGCGGTAGCCTAGAACTGGTAGACAGGTGTGAATACCAACTTAGCACCTAGCAGTCTGTCCTCCGAGGTAGTAGATGCTATCTTCTTGCTAGGATAAATCGTCCTTGGTGTAAGCTGTTTAGCGTAGAGTCGTTGACCATACGCTCATTAAGCTATGACCCAATCTCCCCACATTTTGCTCAATGAACCATCCTTATCTTTAAATGTTGACAAACTAGCGCAGGTTTTGGTGAATGTCGATAATATTCTGATTATTCAGGATTTGGATGGTGTCTGTATGGGGTTGGTGCAAGATCCCTTACGGCGTGTCATTCGTCGAGAGTATGTTGAAGCTGCTGCCCTGTTCAGTCCTCATTTTTATGTTCTGACCAATGGTGAGCATATTGGAGCTAGGGGCGTCAATCGAATTGTAGAGCAAGCCTTTGGCTATGATTCTTATCTTAAACGTCAAGGGCGCTACTTGCCTGGGCTAGCCGCTGGCGGAGTACAATGGCAGGATCAGTTTGGCCAGGTGGTTCATCCCGGCGTCAGCGATCGCGAACTTGATTTCCTTCACGCTGTCCCTCAGCAGATTGGCGATCGCCTGCATCAGTTTTTCAAGCATCATCCCGATGAATTAGAGCCGGAGCTGCTCCAGACCTGCATTGAAGCGGCAGTGTTGAACAATATTGCTTCGCCTACCGCGAACCTGAACCGGTTTTATGAAGCCCTGCGCGATCGCCCTCAGGTGTATGCCAAGCTGCAATCGGAGATGCAGGTGCTGATGACTCAGCTGCTCGAACAGGCGCAGCAGCAGGGGCTAGGCGACTCTTTCTTTGTCCACTATGCTCCCAATTTAGGACGGGATGAGCAGGGGATAGAAATCATGCGTCCGGCGACAGATGATGATTCTGGGACAACCGACTTTCAGTTTATGCTGCGGGGTGCCTTGAAAGAGGCGGGGGTTCTGGCTATTTTGAACTATTATTATTACCAACGAACCGGCACCTATCCGCTTGGGGAAAGCTTTAATGCCCGTCAGTCTCCTCACCAGCTCGATGACTTGGTTGCCTTAGTCAAACAAGCCTTTGATCCGCTGCAGATGCCGGTAATCATTGGTGTAGGCGATACCGTGAACAGTCAGGTGCGACAGCAGGATGGTCGTCGGATCATCAGCCGAGGGGGGAGCGATCGCAATTTCTTACACTTGATTCAAAACATTGGCCAAGCGTTTCATCGGGGCAACATCGTCACCTACGTAGACAGCAGTCAAGGTGAGGTTAAAAATCGCCGAGCTGTCCAGGTGCAGCCTGCTTCAGAAAGTGGCGATCGCCCTGCCAAGGTGTTGCAAGGTCCCTGCGATCCTGAGGATCTGGACGATCCCCTCACCATTGATGTTGTTTTTGCTGAGGGGCATGACCAATACACCACTCTCTTTCAGCAGGCCGCTCACATCCGCCACCATAATCAGAAAACAGCCCGCCAGCATCAGGGCATGGCTCCCAATTATTGGAACTGGATGGGCAGTGCTGCCAATGCCTAAGTTTACTCTGTTCTTAGCTGGGCTCCAGGAGGTATGGATTCAGACAAATGGTTTACACCGGTGCCGGGGCAATGGGCAGCGCTACAGTGACCGTGGTGCCGGACTGGGCCGTGGATTCAATGGTGAGAGAAGCATGATGCGCTTCAATGATCCGCTTGGTGACGGCTAGACCTAGGCCATTACCTGAGGATTTAGTGGTAAAAAAGGGCTGGGTGAGCTTATCCAGCACCTCTGGTGGAATGGGTGGGCCGCCATTATGGACTTGCAGCCAGATGTGTGGCTGTGGATCAGGAGAGGTGAGCACACAGGTGACGGCGGCTTGATCCTCCACGGCTTCGCAGGCATTGTTAACCAGATTAATCACCACTTGTTTGAGCTTATCGCGATCGCCCTCAATCCAAATGGGTTGTGCTGCCGGCTGAAAGATAAGAACGCGATCGCAAACAATAGGTAAGCTACGCATAGAGTCTAGTACTTCGGTCAGGAACTGGTTGAGCTCTATGGGTTGGCGATCAAGCTGCTGTTCTTTGGCATAGAGTAAGATTTCATTGAGCAAGCGCTGCAACCGATCGGATTCTTCTAGCGCCAACTGTAATCGCAGGTGCGATCGCTCCGAGAGTTCATCCTTAGCTAAAGCATTCAAGCCCATCCAAACGGTGGTGAGAGGATTACGTACCTCATGGACAATCATTGCCGTCAGTTCGCCAATTTCTGCTAGACGGGCGCGGGCGGCCTCGGCCTGCTGACGTTCGGTAATATCTCTAGCTAGGGCAACAATGAGGCGGCGATCGCCAAATTCAAATAAACCAATACGCACTTCCACAGGAAAGGTACTGCCATCTTGACGACGATGTACCCCTTGCACCGTAACCGGATGGCTGGGGGTCAAATTATTCCAAAGCGCCTGCAGTTGCGATAAGGAAAGCGCCACCTGAATATCTGACACTGAGCGGTGTAACAGGTCTTCTCGGGTATAGCCGAGGTTATGGCAAGCTTGCTGATTGGCATCCACAATTTGCCCGTTGCGATCGACCACGAAAACCGCATCGGCAGCCTGCTCCACCAAGGCTCGAAAACGACGCTCACTGTCTCGCAGCGCTTCTTCCGTCTGCTTGCGTTCTGTGATGTCATTCATCACCGATAAAATGCAGTCTACCCCATGAATATCAATACGTTCTGCGGAATATAGAACTGTGCGCAACTGTCCTGCTCGCGTTTGCAACTGATACTCTTGGTTACGAATAATTGGGTTAGCCTCAAACAACTGGATCATCTGGCGGCGATCGCCCTCATCGCTCCAAACCCCTAAATCTACTGTTGTTTTCCCCAGCACTGCCTCAGCCTCTATGTCTAGAAATTGCAGAAAACTATCATTTACTTCAAGCAACTGACCGTCTTCCATGCGGCTGAGCAGTACCGGGTTGGGACTGGAGCGAAAGGCTTTCTCAAATTTTTCTTCGGAAATTCGTAGAGCGGCCTCCGCCTGTTTGCGTTCAGCGATCGCGTCTAGCACCTGCTGGAACATCACCTCGAAGGCCGATATGACATCCCGCAGTTCGTCTAAATGCTTATAGGACGTTGATTCAAAGCTAGCCGGGGGGCGATCGTCACGAATGGCCGATCCAGCCCGCAGCAAATCTTGTCGCAGTCGCAGAATAGGAGAGATCAGGGTGGCGTCGAGAACAATAATGGTGGCAACGGTGACAAACACCGAAATAATCAGCACTAATCCAGCAATTCGCCAGATAAAGGCATAGATTTCCTGCTCCACCGTGGTGGTATCATGACGAATCATCAGGGCATACTGACCGTCGAACAACGCCATCGGCCACACGGCATCGTAGCGGTGGAGCGATCGTTCTAGGCGGGCTCCGCGACCATCAGCATTGATGGAGTCATAGTCCAACTGGGGTGCTTCTCCAAACACGCCCATTAACGTACCGTCCGCTCGATATAGAGCCCCACCCACCACCACCGGGTTTTCCTGGATACGGCTGATCTGGGCAAGTACCTGCTGGGAATCGTCGAGGTTGAGCGATTGCTGTCGCAGCACCCCAGAGGATTCTGCCAGGGAAATGGTTTTGAGATATTGTAAGAGTTCTTGCTCGCGGCGGTAGACCGAGGGAATGAGGATGATGGCCTCAATGGTGACAATACTGCCAAACACCCACAGCACAATACGCCGTGATAGACGGGCTTGGAAGAGAAACCGGAGTCGTTGTAGTCGGTCTGACAGCATAGGGACGCAAACTAATCATGATCCTAATCAGGGGCTTAGATCGATAATATAGCGCTCCTTCACTTGTGGTCAGCTTCCCATGGATCTAGGCATGAATCTATAAGTTTCTTGTTATCCCTGTGGGTGGGCAAGCATTCCCATCAACTCCATGATCGAGGTATGGATGGTGCAGCGATCGCCCCCCAGTAGACGTCCCTGCGATTCCTCACGCCTCACCCGGCTGCTGCCGCTTCAAAGCCTCTCTTAGTGTCTCTTCCACCGATCGGGGATGCCAACCTAGTTCCTGCCGTGCCTTGGTGGCATCGACCCGCACACAGCGATCGTAAATATAATGCACCCGCTCTCGGCTGATAGGCGGCTGCCAGTTGAGCAACCGACCGATGGGATCGAGCAGATAGCCTGCTGCCCGCACCACCAGCTTGGGCATTTCTACCGGTGGTGCCATGCCCGTTTCTTGACTGAGGAAGTTGAACATCTCCCGAGTCGATAATTCTCCCGCCGAAATGATGTAGTGGGCTCCGTTGGGAGCTTGATCCGCCGCCAGTAGCATCGCCGCCACCAGGTCATCAACATGGACAATTCCGGTGATGCGATCGCCCCCCGCCCAGACCTTCAGCTTGCCGGCAAGAAACGCATCCATCACCGGCCCAAAGTGAGGATCATCGGCTCCAAAAATGCCCGACGGCATGACGCTCACGGCGTAGAGCCCCTCTTTTACTGCCCGATCGACAATTTGCTGGGCCTCATACTTCGTGCGATCGTAGGCCGAGGAAAAGCCCTCTTGGGTGCGCTTAAAGGTTTCATCAATCAACTGCCCTTGGGTATCGCCGTAGACACCAATGGTGCTGCAATAGACCAGTTTGACCCCTAGCGCCTTGGCCGTTTCTGCTACTGCCCGCGTGCCATCAATATTCACCCGAGCCATCTTGTCCGCATCCACGACCCCCAGTTCCACATAGGCCGCCGTATGGAAGACCACATCCACGCCCGCCATCGCCGTTTTTAGGGCCCCGCGATCGCCAATATCGCCATAGGCAAACTGCAGCGCACAGCCCTGGAGGCGATCGCAATGACTGGTTTCCCGTACAAAGCCGACGACCGTATCGCCGCGTTGCTCTAGGGCCTTCACCAAATGGGATCCGGTGAAGCCATTTGCGCCCGTTACTAGTGCTTTCATGGGCGATCGCCCTCCTCACAACACAACCATCCTAAACGCCTTGACCTAGCCAAGGTGCTTTTCATAGATTCGATAGGTTTTATAGATCTGGCCACCGGTTGCCTCAATCAGCTTCCGAGACGGCATGTTGTCTTCATAAACCCACGATAGTTCAGCCTTTTTGTAGGGCTTCCCTTTTTTGAAGCCGCCGGCCATACCCAAGTATCCCAGCCCCAGAGGCACCATCTTACGTCGATACTCGGGCAATGAACAGATGGCAATCACCCGCCCTTGGTCAATCTGACGACGATACCATAGGAATTTGAGGATTCCCAACCAGTTGAGCCGTCCATTGACATGCTTGAGAGGGATGTTGTAATCGGGAAATCCCATAAAAAAGCCCACCATTTCACCGTCGTATTCCGCAATGGGAAACACATCTGGATCCACTAAGGACTGAAGTTCCTTGGCATCATCGAGAAACTCCTCTAGGGTGCGTGGCGTGGAACTCCAATTGTTGGTAAAGGCTTTATTGAACAGGTGATAGAGCCCCACACAGTCTTCCTTGAAGCCCTCACCTTTGGTGCGAATAGGACGAAAGGTGACCCCCGACTTGAGCGCCACGCGATAGCCTTTCTCAAATCCTGCCGCTAATTGTTCCGGGAAGAACTCATAGGCATAGGCATCTTTAGCCTTTGCCCAGCCATCCCGCTCGATGAACTCGGGATAGTAGGCGGGATTGTAGGGCATCATCACCTGAGGTGGTGTGTCAAAGCCATCCACCAAAAAGAGACAGTCATTGTGGGTGGACAGGTTAATGGGCCCCCGCACCCGCGTCATGCCCTGCTGCCGTAGCCAGTCTTCCGCCGCGCGAAATAGAGCTTGGGCGATCGCTTCCTCGGGCATACATTCAAAGTAGCCAAAGAGCCCAATCGCTTCGCCCTCCCGTTCAACTAACCGTTGGTTCACCGCCGCCACAATCCGGCCCACAACGCTACCGTTTTGGGTGGCAATAAAGGACTGGAGCGTTCCATAGGTGCGAAAGATATAGTCTGGCGCAAGCTGCTTGGCAATGCTGCTGCGGATGGGAGGCACCCAGTTGGGATCTTGGGCATACACCTTAGCCGGTAGATCGAGGAAGGCGTCTAGATCAGCGGCGGTTTCAACGGGGCGGACGATGAGATCGGGGGCAGTTTGAACCATAGGGTTGACAGGGAGTGACAGAGGGTGAAATAACTATCCGTTCAAAGCATAGGATAGGCTATGCAGTCCGGGCAACGTCTAGTTGGGTGGAGCTAGGGGGCAATCACTCCGGACTTATAGTTTGAGGTTTTATGGGGAAATCTCGAAACATCAGGGTGTAAATTTCCGTAGGCATTTCAATACCAACGGCCCGCAATTTCTCTTGGATCGCCTGGGCGGCATCAGAGGTCACCTGAAGGAATGATTGTTGCCTTGAATTCACCCAGAATCGCACTTTTAGGTTGACAGTACTGGCTGCTAACTCTTGAACCAGAACCAAAGGGGCCGGCTCTACCTCGATTCCCGGAACGAGTGTTAATGCGTCGAGAATTGCCTGTCGCGCAGCATTAATATCAGCATCACAGTCAACTCCCACCATCACGTCACTGCGCCGCACGGGAGAAGCCGTGTTGTTAATCACAGAACTTTGAAACACCTTTTGGTTGGGAATATAAACCAATCGCCCATCATAGGTGATCATGGTTGTGGCTCGGAGCTGAACCTGCACAATGGTTCCTTCATAATCACCAATCACCACTTGGTCGTTGATGCGAAAGGGCCGGGCTGCCAGTAGAATGACACCAGACATGTAGTTGCTCAACACATCTTTAAGGCTAAAACCAATCGCAACACTGGTGAGCCCTAAGGCTCCCAGTAAGGCAGCAAAGTCTAGTCCCAAAACCCCTAGGGCAATAACACTACCCAGTACCCAAACCCCGCCGTAGCACAATCGCCCAATTAAAATTTCAGTGCTGCGATCGCCCTCGGTTTCTTCTGCCCATAACAGTCCTAAGCGTCGCACTCCCCTAGCAACCGTCCAGGTCACGCCAACAATGAAGAACGCCCCTAGCAACGACGGCACTAAATCAATTGTGCGACCCACCAACTGACGTCCAGTTCCATCCAAACGCTGTAGGGCATCAACGGCTAGATTAGGCTGTACCAGAACTTGATTTAGTCGATCGGCCCACTGTTGAGCTAACGTCTCGATCGTGACATCAAAATCCACAGCATCTTGTGACGTGACCGTCATCAGCACTCGGTTGTTGACCTTGAGCAGGGCCATTTGACGAGATGGATCGAGCTGCACCGTGACCGGTTCAATCGCGTTTGGCTGATTCAACAGTCCAGCAATGCGACGGCTAATGACACGGGCGCGATCGGCAGCACTCAACTCTGGCAAGCTGCCTACCTGAAGAACCGGCTGCCCTCGCACCAAGACATCGGCGAAGAATATCCCATCTTCCATCGTCTCGCTAGAGGGTTCTATCGTCTCAGGGGGTGCAACCGGAGAAGAACTCGTAGAACTATCCTCCGATACATCTTCTCCGTAGGCAGGAAGTCCTACGCCAAGCAACACGAAGGTGAGTAAAATAAGTTGAGCCGCCAATTTTTCTGTGCCTATTAGGAGAGACACAAAGACAGTTCGCTTCTGACTGGGTGAGCGTTTGTTAAAGAGGTTCACGAAAAGCGTCGTGGGTCATCACTAGAAGGTTTGAGGTCGGCAAGGCTCTTTTGCATTTTATCTCGCTTAGCGGTGAATGCTGCGATTTTCCATGGATTTGGAGCTTGAATCGATAGGCAATAGGGCGGGAATTTAGCTGAATTTTGTAGGTGGATCAGGAGGGGCGATCGCTTTCATCCGGGTAGACTGAAGTTGGTCTGGGGAGCGATCGCTTTCATCCGGGTAGACTGAAGCTGGTCTGGGGAGCGATCGCTCTTGGCTAGGTAGACTGGATCTGGCTTGGGGAGCGATCGCTATCGGTGGGGGTGAGGGAGATAGAGTTATTGGATCAATGAGTCGTACCCCTTGCAGCGAGATCTCTACCAGGGGTGCCTGGTGTATGAGCCAAAGATCGCAACGCTGAAATCAATGGGGTCGTCTCTCTTCCACCCACTGAGCCGCCGCTTCTAATGTCTCGAAATATTCTTCATGAAACATCACGCCTGCCAGGCGATCCCAATCTCGATTGGGGTCAAGGGTGAGATGGTTTGGTAGAGCGGCATTGCAAAGGAGGGGGGGATGCTCACCTTCCATCTGCTCGAGCGTCAGGTTCTGAGTAGTGCTCAATTTGGTTTCGATAAGTAAAGCACTATTGAGGTTGGCTCTGTAGAGGTTGGCTCTGTAGAGGTTGGCTCTGTCGAGATTGGCGCTGTCGAGGTTGGCGCTGTCGAGGTTGGCTTCGTAGAGGTTGGCGCTGGAGAGGTTGGCGCTGGAGAGGTTGGCGCTGTAGAGGTTGGCGCTGTAGAGGTTGGCTCTGTAGAGGTTGGCTCTGTAGAGGTTGGCTTCGTAGAGGTTGGCGCTGTCGAGGTTGGCGCTGTCGAGGTTGGCGCTGTAGAGGTTGGCGCTGTCGAGGTTGGCTTCGTAGAGGTTGGCGCTGGAGAGGTTGGCGCTGGAGAGGTTGGCGCCGGAGAGGTTGGCGCTGTCGAGGTTGGCGCTGTCGAGGTTGGCTTTGTCGAGGTTGGCGCTGTCGAGGCTGGCTTTGTCGAGGTTGGCTTTGTCGAGGTTGGCTTTGTAGAGGTGGGCGCTGTAGAGGTTGGCGCTGGAGAAGTTGGCGCTGGAGAGGTTGGCTTTGTAGAGGTTGGCGCTGTCGAGGTTGGCGCTGTAGAGGTTGGCGCTGTAGAGGTTGGCTTTGTAGAGGTTGGCGCTGTCAAGGTTGGCGCTGTAGAGGTTGGCTTTGTAGAGGTTGGCGCTGTCAAGGTGAGGCCCAACCGTCTTGGCAAACGTTGCCAGACCAAGAGCATCCGCGTAGTGAATAATGTTGAGAAGTTGGTCGCTTTCAAAGTCTTCTGTCTCTGGGTCACCGCAGGGATGAAACCAAATGTTAGGTCGGGGGGTATCTTTAGGCAAGTCAGGATAGTCGTCCAGCTGGGCAGCGGCATGGAGTTTGAACAGCACAATCATCACATTGAGGACTGTAAACACATCTACCTGCCTGAGTCCTGTGGGAATCTCCTGCTTTCGCAGTTGCAGCAGTTTCTTTTGGGGTAGGTTTTCATTGGGGGGAGCATCCAAAAAGTCGTTCTGGCACCAGTGCTGATAAAAAGTGTGGAGTCGCTTGAACAGCCGTACCTGATCGATGTCGCTTTCCTCTAGCAGTTCAAACAAATAGGCAACAATTTCTTGGCTGAGACCGCCATAGCCAAACACATCATAAATTTGTTCATTTAGTGCCCGGTCATCTAACCGGTATCGGCTGCGCTTATCTACCTCCGTCCAGGCTTCAAAAGCTACAATCAGTCGCTCAGCAAACAAGTATTCTCCAAAGCTCTTGTGGGCAAATTCTACTGACCCTTGTTTGTCCCCTTCTCCTGGTTTGAGGTAAAAGGTGGTCAGCAAATTGTTGAGAGCCTTATCCTCCGATTGTCCGGTCGTTTCCTGAGCTTGTTTCAGCAGCTCACCCATGGGGTTGCTGCTGTCCTGAAACCGCTGCTTCACCATCTCCAAACGGGCTGTTTCATTGCCTGCCTGCACGACACAGAGCGCGGCTTCCTGCAACACCTCTCGCAGATCGTCTAGGTTGTCTAACCCCGATAGCCGCAGGTTTTCATCTTGCCGCTGTTGCTCCAGCACCCAGTTCACCGATTCTCGATAAATCCGCAGCTTGGCCTGAATCTCCTGGTTGGATCCCGTTTGGGTCTTGGCAAACATGTCTTGGGTCAAATGACCTTCCCGGTTCAGCCGCGCCAGCAAATACAGGAGCAGCGGTTCCCGGGCCAACGTGTTAGTAATGTCCTTGGGGCAGGCCGTGAGAAACTGCTGCAAGGTGTTGACTGCATCGTCTCCAAAGATGGCTTTCCAGTTGGTAAGCCATTGTTCTCGCACCTGATTCCCCATCGGCTCCAGCCGCACCCGCTCTAAGTCTTTGTTTTGGGTAATCAGCCGATCAATCCCTTGCAATGCCAACGGCCTGCCGGTTACCAGTAACTGATGATTACTATTCTTCTGAAAGCCTGTCACCTGCTGTAAAAACTCTTTCAAACCTCCGGTGGCTCGTCCCTCTAGCAGCAATTCGTCAAAGCCATCCAAAATAATCAGAAATCGCGTATTTTTATCCGCCAACCAGTCCGATTCTCCCCGCACAAACTGCACCTGCTCTAAGTCTGGGCAGTCTTCTAGGGTCTCTGTTAGGTTATTCGCTAAGGTTCGTATCTCCCGCAACCGAATGTGTAGCGGAATAAAGGCGTCGCCAAATTCAGTCCGAACCCAGTCGGCAATCATGCGGCAAAACACAGATTTCCCCCGCCCCGCGTCCCCTTCTATAAACATCACCTTGCGGGGTTTATCGGCTGGCTGCTCTAAAATTTGCCTTGTCCATGCATGGCTACAGAGGGGTCTGACCTTCCAGTCTACATCCCCATCCTGGGTCAAGGGCTGCACCTCTAGGCGCACATAGATGTCCTTAAAGCGCACCTTGGGATTGCTTTCATCAAACACCTGCTCCAAGGGCAAGGGTTCAATCTTCGTTTTCAAATAGTCATCGATGCTGTCGTAGCGCTCTTGTGCCTGCCGTCCTCCGGTGCGGTAAAACTCTGCCAGCGGCTCCACACTCTCCCCCGCTTCCGCAATAGCCTGATGAAAATAACGATGACTGCCCCACAGCACTTGATCCACTAACTGCTGAGCTGAATTGTCCTCTAGTCCTACCTGCTGCAACTGCTCCGTCAGGGCTGCTCCAAATTTCTGGGCCAACTCCGACTCTCGAAATTTCGTGGTGATCAGCTTAGCCTGGGCTGTGGCCAGTTCTGTTTTGTCTAATCGCGTCAGTTGCCGCTCGATCACAGCCTTGAAGGATAGTTGTGCCAGTTTGGCTTTAGTATCTTCATCCTGGAGGCGTCCCAGCACTGTTTCTAAACTTTGGAGGTAGGCCAGTTGGGCAACAATCGCCACGGAACTCTCGAAGGTGGGATCTACTTTTGCCATGGCTAGTCCCAGCTTTAGTAAGTTGGTGCCGATAGACACAAAGGGAAGTCCGGCCATGGCCAACTGGATCATCGGGTCATCCAGCGCCTTGAGCAGCGGTTCTGCTTTCTGTGCGTAGGGGGCAAGTTGCTGAATTTTGGCGGCATTGTCCTGCCAGGCTTCTGCTGTATCTGGCAGAGTCTTGATAGCTTCGATCCCCTGTTCTGCCACATTGCCCCAGGGGATAGCCTTCACGTCGGTATTGAGAAACTGCCAAAATCCCTGGAGCGCTTTCATAGCTAATCTGGATCCCTAATGTCTCCACGATGATAGCCGTATTCCTAGTGAAGCTGCCGCTTGGAACGTCGGGAGAACACCTCTAGAAAGGAATCAGATCTTGCTGTAAAGCATGGGTTATCGATCTTAGAGATGGGAGAAGACTGGGACTGAAAAGGTATAGGGCTGGGATTCACAGAATGGGTCTGGCGTATCAGGATATCTCAGTATGACAAAAGGGGGATAAGAATTAGGAGGGGCGATCGCTCCCTGTCCGTTGTTCATCCAGCCAAACTAATCCTGCTCCACCCGCTTCAGCTAAGATGCTCACCAAACGATAGATGGCTACGGCGCTGAGAATAATGGCGGGGGGCAGACCGCTGTTGCCTTGGCGTAAAATGGCGATCGCTGTCACCTCAAATACGCCCAATCCTCCTGGCGCACCGGGTACCACCAATCCCAGCAGCCAGGCAAAGCCAAAGGCACTGAACAGCAGCGGCACTTGGTAGCCCTGCACCGGCACCAACACTTGCACTGTTAAGACAAAGCCGATGCCCCGCAGGATCACAAAAACGAGTTCTCCTAGGAAGGGTTTGAGGGGATAGTGGTTGAGGCCGAGGGGGGCGGCCGGGGATGCGTCGCGGTTGGTGAGGCGGCCCTTGGTGCGCTGTAGGTAGAGCAGGGGTGGGTTGAGCACTCGGGGATGGACGATGCCCAGGATCAGGATCAGGCTGAGCAGGGGCAGGATCCAGTTGGGCTGGGGGCTGCTGAGGAGGGCGATCGCCAAGGCGGCGGCGGCCATTAGCAAGGGTTCCAGCACCACGCTCAGGGTCGAGACCCCTAAGGGCACGCCGGCATTGTGGGTGGCCCAGACGCGCCCGTAGAAATGCCAGACATTACCGGGCAAGTATTTGGCAATATTGGTTTTTAGGTAGGTGGAGATGCTCCAAGCGGCGGTGACCGGTTGCTTGAGGTCGTGCAAAATCCAGCTCCACACCCAGCCCGACCAAATGTGGGCCATCAGGGTCACGCCGAGGGCGATCGCGCCACTGGCCCAGCCTGCCCCGGTGATGCGAATGGCCATCACCTCCTGCCACTGGTTGCGCAGGGCCGCCAGCAGGAAGAGGATCATACCGCCGAGAATTACCCAGCGGAGGTAGGGTTTGAGGGCCTTAAGTCGCGGAATCATACAGGGGCGAGCGCCGTGCTTGGATGGTGGCCATGATAGCGAACAAGGGCCGGGCCGCGGAAATCTCTGGATGATGGTCGCAATAGTCGCCGCGTAGGCGTCTTGCCTGCCGCAATCAGGGCCGCGATCGCCATTGGGGTTGCCCCGTAGGCTGGTAGCTTTGGGTGATCCGCCCCGCCCCGCGCAGTTGGGTGTAGTAGGCGGTGCTGATGGAATTTTCGTCGGGCGTCAGGCGATCGATGCCGATGCCGTTGCGCCCCTGGCTCTCACCAGAACTGTGCAGGTAGTAGCGATCGCCTAGGTAAAAGCCTACATGGGTAATCCGCTCCGGGGTGCCAAAGAAGACCAGATCACCCAATTGCAAGGGCTGGAACCAGTCGTCTGGGACTCCTGCCGGTGGCAGTTCAGCTAGCCAGGTTTGGGGTAGGGCAGCGCGGGTGAAGTCGGCCTGTTGGTAGGCATCGCGGGGTAGCCAGATGCCCAGGGTCATAAAGGCTGCCTGCATCAAGCCGGAGCAGTCGTAGTTGGGGCCCGCCGTGCCGCCCCAGAGGTAACGGTTGGGACGATTCATCCAGTTCAGCAAAATAGTCACCACCGCCGGCATCTGGGTCTGAATGGTGGTGGCGCTGGGGGCGATCGCTTTGTAGGGAGTCTCCACCGACTCTAGCCTGGGGAGATCTTCCATCGCTAGCCATCCCGGATAGTCGTCTTCCACTAGGCACACGGGCACCGCGATCGCCTCCGCCCCCTGAGGGGATGATAAGATACGCAATTGACGACCGGCGATCGCTTGGGTCGCGAGGCTGGTGAGGTCTGGCGAACTATAGAGGTTAATAGCCGTGCGGCATTGGTAGCCCAGGGGGGCATCGGTCGCCGTCAGCAGGTCATCAGCAGACACCATAGGCAACAGGATCAACAGGATAACGGGAACCCATGCCATTCTTTCATAAAGATGTCGTCCTAGAACAGGCGGGCGATCGCATTTTAGACGCCGTTTGGCAAGAATTTCCAACCCTGGCTCGCAATCAGTTGGCCATGACCTGGGTGGTCTACGATCAGCCGGTGATGGTGAATACCGGCGGGGCCCTCAGTCCTGATGCCTTTTGGGCGCGATCGCCTCGGGGTTTTTCCTATCGCGGCGTGGAGCGCATCTACCCTGCCAGCGTGGTGAAGCTGTTTTACCTGGTGGCGGTGCATGAATGGATTCAGCAGGACATGATCCAAGCCACGGCGGAGCTGGATCGAGCGGTGCGCGACATGATTGTGGATTCCAGCAACGACGCTACCAGCCTAGTGATGGACATGCTCAGCGGCACCACTAGCGGCCCCGAACTATCTGCTGGGCCGTTTGAAACCTGGAAATATCAGCGCAATATCGTCAACCGCTACCTGCAGTCTCTCAATTGGGAAGAATTCGCCACCATCAACGCCAACCACAAAACCTGGTGTGATGGTGCCTATGGGCGCGAACGGGCGTTTTTGGGCGAGGCCATGGAAAACCGCAATATGTTGACCACGGAGGCTACGGCGCGGTTGGTGCATAGCATTGTCGGGGGGGTGGCGGTGTCGTCGGAGCGATCGCAGGCGATGATGGCGCTGATGAAACGCAGCCTCAATCCAGCCGATCTGGCTGCCGATCCTGAAAATCAGGTGACGGGTTTTCTAGGCGCAGGAGTGCCTCAAGAGGCTTCAGTATGGTCGAAGGCAGGGTTGACCAGCAAGGTACGCCACGATGCCGCCTATATTGAGCTGCCGAATTACTTACCCTATCAGCTTGTGGTGTTCACGGAAGGTAAGGAACATAGCAATAACGAAGCGATCTTACCGTTCATATCTCACCAGGTTGCCCAAGCCATGCAGGGTCTTTCTCAATTATGACCCAGTATTTTGCCACCGTTGCTCGGGGTCTGGAAGACCTCGCCGCTCAGGAACTAGAGTCCCTCGGCGCGCAGCATGTATCAACCACCTTTGCGGGAGTTGGCTTTGAGGGCGATCGCTCCCTTCTTTACCGCGTCAATCTCTGGGCGCGGCTGCCGTTTCGGATCTTGATGCAGCTCACTACCTTTTCCTGCGCCAATGATAAGGCCCTCTATCGCGGCATTCAGTCCATTGACTGGTCGCAGTATCTCACCCCAGAGCAAACCTTAGCAGTGCGGGCGACGGGTAAAAATCCCCAGCTTAACCATACCCATTTCTCTGCCCT
>DATNRH010001164.1 GCA_036703605.1 Candidatus Obscuribacterales bacterium
TAAAGAGTTCCTCTTTCTGTACCTGCGTTAGATTAGATTCGACGATGTTGCAGACGGTCGATATTTCATCGTCCATTTGGTGTTCATTTAGCAGGTCAAGCGTTATCCGAAGCATGGCTAGCCTCCAGTTCGATTAGCAAATCAATGAAATGTCTTGCCTTGCGTAAGTCCTCAATTCCGTTCTTGCTTCTCCATCTCGACACATACTTGATAACAGCCCCCTCGCAGTAGCCGATATTATTGGCGTGGATATACTCGACTGGCTGGATGGACATTGTTTTGTAGTGGCTTCCGCCTTCCTGCGTGTCGAGAGGGGAATTTCTTAACATCCGCTCTATGTCCGCAGGGCGCTTGTTTTCTGGTGAGCGACTGGGTAGAACAGCGGAGAGTATGGGCTTGCCCGTTGCACAGCCGCTTTCCGGGGTAATATCCAGCGGGCATTTACACTCCGGGTAGGTGCAATACTCGTCAGGCTTCTCTTTGCTGGCTCCTAGCATCTGCTTTGCTGGCTCAGTTATGGTGTTGCTGCTTACGGTTGACTCAAAGGTACTGATATCTGAACCGCATTCCGGGCAGACTGTTCTTGAGGCCGAACCGCTCCACCGAAGCTCTGGATTGACACCACTCCACTTGCACAGCCCTAGAATGCTTTTACACCTGTATGTAGTCATGCCTTCGCCTCAGTCTGCCTGCTTCAAAACGGTTTCAAGCTCCGGGTATTTCTCTTGCAGGAACTTGCTCAATCTCATCTGCTCATACTTCCGGCAGAGGAAGTCAAGAGAGACTTCCATTAGGTCGTAATTGCCGCCTCTGACCTCATGCTTAACAATGATCCCCCGCCAGTGGTGGTTAGCCTGGTAGCCCTTGTATTCCTCGTCGTGCAGGTAGCATGAGCCAGCAACCAAGCCCCTTTGCGTTGTCCCATCGGATAGGTGTCTCGCCCCGATCAACTTGCCCTGCTGGTGGCCCATCGTGAAGCTGTGGCCTATCCTCATCAGCCGAAGCTCTACATTGACTCCGCCGTATGGCTTGCCGGTGTTTGGCGTATAGAAGTAATGCGCGTAGTGGACACCGTCGAGAATGACTGGCTTCAGGAATGGGTTAACCTCCCACCCGTAATCCTCATAGCCGATCTGATCAAGCCCAATCATGCCCTCTAGGGTTACGGCGTCTTTTTTAAGCGCCCTTGTTACCCTGTCCTCATGGTTGCCGAGCAGCATGTGTTTGATCGGCTTGTATTGTTTTTCTTTAAAGTCCCTGCGCTTGGTGTTGTAGTCCTCTATGGGCTGGTTCAATACTCGCCAACCCTCCTTTGCAGCAAACACATCATCTCTATAGCGCCTGCCGTGAAAGGTGGAATGCTTCTTGTCGTACTCGCTTAAGGAGGGAAAGTCTGCGTGATCCCCAAGGTGGATGATGGTGTCGGGCTGGTAGTCAACGATATACCGCCCAATCCAACCAAGATGGTCGAGAGGGACGCCGGGTTTCACCTGCGTGTCTGGGATTACTATGTGAACCCTCATATAACTCTCGCTTCTTGTCCGAATTTGGCAATCAGAATCGCGTCAGCTCTGCCTATGTCTTTCTTCCTGCCAAGTGGCGCGGAAGGGTAAAGCTGCTGAGCCAACGTCCTAGCATTGTCTTTATCCTTTCCGATCAGCCCTG
>DATNRH010001165.1 GCA_036703605.1 Candidatus Obscuribacterales bacterium
CAGTTTTTTAACCTCTCGCCAGACATCATGGCGATCGTGGACTTTAATGGGCGATTTCTATCGATAAATCCTGCCATTATTAATGTGCTGGGCTATAGCCCAGACACCATTCAGGGACAGTTAAGCTTCACCTTCGTTCATCCTGATGATGAGGCTGCCTTGCAGATGCTCCTCGACCACATCACCAGCGGCAGTGCCACCTATGGCCAGGTTGACAATCGCTATCGCCACCAGGATGGTTCCTATCGTTGGCTATCGTGGCGTACAGTGGCAGTGCCCGAGAAGCAACTCATTTATGCAATCGCCCATGATGTAACAGAGAAGAAGCAGGTTGAGCAAGCCCTGCTGCGATCGCGCAATGAGTTGGAGCAACGAGTGACAGAGCGCACGATTGAGCTCCATGAAGCCTACCAGCGCCTGAGCTCACTGATCGAAAACTCTCCGATTGGGGTGATTGAATGGAATAGTCATTTTCAGGTTCAGGGGTGGTCTCCAAGGGCAAGTGACATTTTTGGCTGGCAATTTGGGGAAGTGGTGGGCAAGCATCCCAGTGATTGGTCTTTCATCTATGAAGATGACATCGATCAAGTCAATCAAGTGATGCAAGACCTGCTCTCAGGCCGTCAGCCCCATAATGTTTGCCACAATCGCAACCTCACCAAAACAGGCGAGGTGATCTACTGCGAGTGGTACAACTCCACCTTGTTTGATGATTCTGGACAGCTCATTTCTATGCTGTCGTTGGTGTTGGATGTCACTGAACGACGACAGGCCGAGCAGGAACTGCGAGCTTCCCAAGAACGGTTTGCCATGGCTTTTAATGCCAGTCCCATTCCATTGAGCATTACCTCCTATCCTGACAGTCGCCATATTGCGGTCAATGAGGCCTGGATTGCCAACACCGGCTTTAGCCGCGAAGAGGCGATTGGCCGTACCTCAGAGGACATGCAGTTTTGGAACTCGTCTCAAGAGCGCCAGGCCTTTTTGGAGACCATGCAAGCCAAGGGGCATGTGCAAAATATGTTGATCCACTCCCAAGTTCAGGGAGGAGACATTCAAACCATGCTGCTTTCCTCGGGGCGCATTGAACTGGGGGGGCAACCCTGTTTGTTGAGTGCCTGTTTGGATATTAGCGATCGCATTCGGGCGGAAAAGGCACTGCGCACCAGCAAGGAGTTTTCAGAAAATCTCATTGCTAATCTACAAGACGGCTTTTCCCTGCTCGATCATCAAGGCGTGCATTTAGACGTCAACCCAGCCCTGTGTGATATGACGGGCTTCAGTCGCGATGAGCTGATCGGTACGGCGATGCCCCATCCCTACTGGCCGCCGGAGGAGCAGGCCACGATTATGGCGGCTGCCCAAACGCTGGCCAACGGACAGGATCTAGATGATGTTGAACTAATCTTTATGCGAAAGAACGGTCAGCGTTTTCCCGTGATCGTCACGCCCACCATTCTTTACGATGAGCAAGGCAAGATCACCAACTACATGGCTCTGATCAAAGACATCAGCCATATCAAGCTGGCGCAAGAAGAACTGCGGCAATCGCGGGATGAGCTAGAGTTGCGTGTTCAGCAGCGAACCATGGAACTGGCTGATGTGAATGCCTATTTGCAAACCCAAATTGTAGAGCGGGAAAACCTCACCCAGCAGCTTTTGCATTCCAACCAAGAGCTGGAGCAATTTGCCTACATTGCATCCCACGATCTGCAAGAGCCCTTGCGAGCAATTACCAGCTACACCCAACTCTTGGCCCAGCGATATGAGGAACAGCTTGATGAACGGGCAGACAAATACATTCACTACATTGTGGATGGGGCTAGCTATATGCAGCAGCTCATTCAAGACTTGCTCAGCTATTCTCGGGTGGGGCGAGGCGAGCTGACCCTTGAGCAGATTGATCTCAACCAGGTGTTGCAGCAGGTTGAGAAAAATCTAGATGTGGCGATCGCTGAAGCCAAGGCAAGTCTTCACTACGATCCCTTGCCCACCATGACGGCAGATCTCAACCAACTCACCCGTTTGCTGCAAAATTTGGTGAGTAATGCCATCAAATATCGCAGCGATCGCCCGCCGGAGATCACGATTGCAGTAGAAGACTTGGACGACCATTGGCTGTTTACCCTGCAAGACAATGGCATTGGTATTGATCCCCAATATGTTGATCGCATCTTCATCATCTTTCAGCGGCTACACACCCGTCGTCAATATTCCGGTACGGGTATTGGGTTAGCCATTTGCAAAAAGATTGTGGAGCGCCACCATGGCACGATCGGGGTACAGTCTCAGCCTGGACAGGGTTCAACCTTCCGGTTTACGATTGCCAAAGCCTTGCCCCAGACAGCTTCCTTAGATAAATGATTCGAGGTTGGCTAGTCGTCCTAAGCTAGTAGCCCTTAGCCGTACAAGCGTTTAGGGAAATGCACCCCCTAGTTACAAGGGTTACTATTGGAGAAATTATGATATCAAGTCCGGACAATTGCCCTAGGTTTGTTTGATCAACAACCTACAACCCTTACCCCAAATCCTTTCCCGGAAGGAAGAAGGGCTAAGATGAGTTGATGTTCCAAGATTGGAAAAAGGCTGGAGTGAAGGGCAGATCCTGTAGCCCTTTAACCGGATTGTATATGACACCTCCATCTGTCCATCGTCCACGCTGTGCCCTGTATTCATGCCTATTGAGATTTTGCTGGTTGAAGATTCTCCAAGTGATGCAGATCTTGCGATCGAAGCCCTCCGTAAATCTAAGGTACTCAATCACGTCCATGTCGTAGAAGATGGAGTGGAGGCGATCGCGTTTGTTCGACACCAGGGAGACTATACTAATCATCCACGCCCTGACCTCATTCTGCTTGACCTCAACTTACCTCGAAAAAATGGTCGCGAGGTATTGGCTGAACTGAAGTCTGATCCAGACTTGGCGACCATTCCTGTCATTGTCCTCACCACATCCTCCGCCGAGGAGGACATTCGGAGTGCTTATAGCCTCCATGCCAACTGCTACTTGATCAAGCCTGTCGATTTAGAGCAATTCATGATCCTCATCAAAGCGATCGAAGATTTTTGGCTTGCTGCCGTCAAACTGCCGCCGAGAAGGACGTAGAATGCATGGTCAACACCCCCCTCAAAATTTTGTTGATTGAAGATAACCCGGCAGATGCGGATCTGTTCCGAGAGATGCTGGACGATGTCGATGCTCTGCCCTGGGTCTTGGTGCATGTGGAGTCTCTGCAAGCCGCGATCGCCCACCTTGATACCCAAACCTGTGATGTGGTGCTATCCGACCTTTCCCTGCCCGATGCCCAAGGTTTAGAAGCTGTAACCAAGCTCCATGGGGATTTTCCCGACCTGGCCATTGTGGTGCTCACGGGGCTGCGCAGTGAAGAGGTAGGGCTCTCTGCCCTACGAGCTGGGGCCCAAGACTACCTGGTGAAAGGGCAAATCGACTATTCGTTGATGATGCGCACGATCCGCTATGCGGTGGAGCGATCGAAAACCCAACGCGTCATGCGCCAACAGGCGGCGGCCATGGCTGCCTCTCGGGATGGTATTGCCATTGTCGATCAGCATCACTGCTTTACTTACCTCAACCAAGCCTTTGTTGACATCTATGGATATCATCAACCCACCGAACTTTTAGGGCTGGAGTGCTGGAGTGTTTATGCAGAGCATGAGCAGAGCAAAATTCAAGGAGATATTTTGCCGGCGATCGCTAGGCAGCACCACTGGAGTGGTGAAATCATGGGACAGCGGCAAGATGGTACGTTGTTTTACCAAGAGCTCTCTCTCTCTCGCTTTGGGCAACAGGAGTTTGTTTGCATCATTCGAGATATTAGCGATCGCAAGCTAGCGGAAGCCTCCCTACGCATTGCTCGCTACTCCCTCGACCGAGTGGGGGATGCGGTGTTTTTGGTGCAAAACGATGGACAAATTCTCTATGTCAACGAGGCAGCCTGTGAGTCTCTCGGCTATAGCCAGGATGAACTGCTAGCTCTTTCGATTGATAAAATTGATCCCCACTACCCACAGTCTCGCTGGCAGGCCCATTGGCAGAATTTCAAGCAGCGGGGTAGCTATACGGAAGAGTCAATCAACTTAACTAAATTGGGTCAGGAGATTCCCGTCGAACTCAACTCTAGCTACCTAGAGTTTGATAACAAAGAATTCAAATGTACGATCGTCCGTAACATTAGCGATCGCAAGCGATCGGAAGAGGCCCTGCGCCAGAGTGAAGAAAAGTTTCGCCAACTGGCCGAAAACATCCATGATTGCTTTTTCCTGCTGTCTGCCGATGGACAGCAACTCCTCTACATCAGCCCTGGCTATCAAGATATTTGGGGCTATCCCTGCCCCTCCCTCATGGAAGATCCCAAAGCCTGTTTCTTTGATGGGGCCCATCTAGAGGATCAAAATCACATCCGTCAGTCCTTCAAAGCTCATCTCAGGGCCAAAACCGATCTCAACGAGGAATACCGGATTGTGCAATCCGATGGTACGGTGCGCTGGGTCTGGATCCGTGCCTCCTATGTGCTCGATGCAGATGGCCGTCCCTATCGGATCGCCGGCATTGCTGAAGATATTAGCGATCGCAAGCAGGCTGAGGCAGCTCTGCAATCGCAGTTTCGACTGCTGCAAAGCCTAATCGACACGATTCCCAACCCCATTTTCTATAAAGATACCCACGGCATTTATCTAGGCTGTAACCGCGCCTTTGAAGACTACCTGGGGGTGACCCGAGAGATCATCATTGGCCAAACCATTGATGCGATCGCTCCCCCTGAACTGGCCAACAGCTACCGAGATGATGCTGATACCCTGCGCCATCTCCATGGAGGCAACCAGGTATATGAAAGTTCCGTGGTGCGGGCGAACGGTACGCGGCAAGATGTCATCTTTTACAAGGCGCTCTTTCATGATGCCAATGGTCGCCCCCAAGGCATTGTCGGCACCTTGTTGGATATTACGGAGCGCAAGCAAACCGAAGCTGATATTTTGCAAACCTTGGAGCATGAAAAAGAACTCAATGAGCTGAAATCTCGATTCATTTCCACAGCATCCCATGAGTTTCGCACGCCCCTCACGACTATTTTGAGTGCCACGGAGTTGCTAGAATACCCAGACTATAAACTCAAGCCCGAGAAACGGCTGCGCTACTACCAGCAAATTAAATCAGCGGTGCAGCATATGATTCAGCTCTTGGATGATGTATTGCTGATCAGCCGCTACGACTCGGGCCGGCTCTCCTTTACGCCTATTCCCCTCGACCTTGTTGAGTTTTGTCGCACCTTGGTGGAGGGCATTCAGCTCAATGCCAATCAGCAGCACGCTATTCAGTTCACCTACCTACCACCTAGTCCAGCGGAATTAGCCGCGATCGCTGGTCAGCCCATCACTCTGCCCCTACGTCCTTATCTCGACGAAAAACTATTACGGCATGTGATTAGCAACTTGCTGTCTAACGCTCTGAAATACTCGTCAGCCCATGCTGAGATTGAGTTCCAGGTGACAATTCAACCTTCCCCACAAACCGAAGCACCGCTCACCGCCACCTTCCTGATTCGCGATCGCGGCATTGGTATTCCCTCAGAAGATCTATCCCGCTTGTTCGAACCCTTCCACCGTGCCAAGAATGTTGGCACCATTCCCGGAACAGGTCTAGGGTTATCCATTGTTAAAAATGCCATCGATCTTCACGGTGGCCATATTCAGATTGACAGTATCCTAGGGGAGGGCACCAGTTTTCTGGTTGAATTACCCTTACACTTTTCTGCAACTGGATTCACGATGATTCCCCATCCAGAGGCACTGAGTTCTTTAGGCGTTCACCATGAATCGTCATGAACCATCATGATCATGGTTCATGGCAGTTGCTGAGTAGTCCCTATCCCCAAAGGTACGCACCCTATGTCTCCCAAAAAGATCTTGGTTATTGAAGATGAACCGATGCTCCGCGATCTCATTTCAGATTTGCTGGAAGCTGAGTGTTATGAACCAATCTGTGCCGAAGATGGGATATCTGGGTTGCAAATGGCCCGCGACACCACTCCAGACCTGATTCTGTGTGATGTCATGCTGCCAGGGATGGATGGCTACGGCATTCTAGCAGCGTTGCAGCAAGATGTCATAACCGCCGCCGTTCCCTTTATTTTTCTAACCGCCAAATCGGAGCGCTTGGATATCCGCCACGGCATGGCATTGGGTGCCGATGATTACATTACGAAACCCTTTGATCGCCTAGATTTACTCAGTACCATTCGCACCCGATTAAAAAAGCACGCTGCCCTGCACCAGGTTTATGGCAATGACCCCCAGACCTCTACCCAGATCGAAGATCGCGATCGCCTGTTGAAAGCCCTAGAGCAGGATGAATTCTCGCTCTACTATCAACCTCAGATCAGTCTACAAACGGGTGAGTTGGTGGGGGCAGAAGCTCTGATTCGCTGGCATGATCCGCAGCGCGGCTTGGTTCCTCCCAATGACTTTATTCCCCTAGCCGAGTCTACGGGGGTGATCATTCCCATCGGGCGCTGGGTGTTACAAACAGCATGTCAACAGGCGGTGACCTGGCAAGAGCAGCATATGCCACCGATTAAGTTAGCTGTTAATATATCTGGTGCTCAATTTAATCGTCCTGATCTCATTCCTGAGATAACCCAAGTGTTGGATCACACTGGATTGTCTCCCCAATACCTCAGTCTTGAATTAACCGAAAGCCTGCTTGTACAAAATGTGGAGAGCACCATCAATACCCTGAATGAGCTCCATGCTAGAGGATTACAGGTGTCGGTAGATGATTTTGGTACCGGTTATGCCTCACTGGGATACCTGCAGCATTTCTCGTTTAACACCCTGAAGTTAGATCGCTGCTTTGTAAAACAGGTTAATCAAAATACTAAGAATGCAGCGATCGTCATGGCTCTCATTCAAATGGCCCACAGTTTAGACCTCGATGTGATTGCTGAAGGAGTGGAAACTGAAGATGAACGAGATTTCTTAGCTATGCATCGTTGTGATGCTATGCAGGGTTACTTGTTTAGCCGACCCTTACCTGCTTCAGAATTTGTGCAGCTCGTCATGCGCTGCCAAGTTGCCGATGCATCCTTCCACTGACCTGCCAGAGCCTGCTGTTAGCTGTTCTCTCGATGAAGCGATCGCTGCCTGAGCTCCAAAAACTGCTTACCTATAACTCCCTATACCTTTTTTCATGATGAACAGAATTTTAGTGATTGAAGACGAAGATGCCATTCGTGAACTCATCTCAGATATATTGGAAAATGAGGGATACGAGGTCTTTTCCGCCCCTAATGGTCAAGAAGGTCTTCAGCTCGTTACCCAAACTGATCCAGATTTGATTCTGTGTGACATCATGATGCCAACCCTGAGTGGCTACGATGTACTGGCTCATGTGCGATCTGTTTCTCAAGCAGAGACGACGCCATTTATTTTCCTGACTGCGAAGGCCAGCCGTTCCGATCAACGGCATGGTATGGAAATGGGTGCCGATGATTATTTGAGCAAGCCCTTTACGCGGCTAGAACTCCTCAACGCGGTGGATGCACGACTCCAGAAAAAGGCCGTGGTTGGGAGCCATTATCAGCGCAAGATTGAGGAACTGCGCAAAAATATTGCTCAGGCTATGCCCCATGAGTTACTTACCCCATTAAATGGACTCATGGGTTTAGCAGATATCCTAAAATATGAGCATGATGGCATTGATTCGGAGAGCCTCTCAGAAATTGCTGATGGTATTAGCCTATCTGCTCGCCGACTCCATCGCGTGATCAACAATACCTTACTCTATTCCAAGCTGCGAGTCTTGGCTAGTGATGAGGTTCA
>DATNRH010001166.1 GCA_036703605.1 Candidatus Obscuribacterales bacterium
CTCAGATCTAGCTTCTTTCATGCAACAAGCTGAAAAATTCCCTGGTGTTGCTGAATCTTGATAGGATGGGCGCTCACGGTTCGTTAGCGAGACACCCACACTCACCATTCATTCACCATCAAGGTCGTGGGAGTACCTTGCTCCCATTCCGATTTCATATCTTCACCCAGCAACGCCAAGTCCCTTAACCCGAACTGACGCTAGCTGTAATGGCGAGCATTCATCAGGATATCCCGAAATGACACAAGCGGGATGACGAGCAACCCAATGTTTGAACAGCTCTAGGATTTCTTGATGCCCTAATTCATGTGATGATAGTTATGTATCAGCCTACTCGGTTTTTTTTTCAACAAGCTTGAGCGCATGGGTAGCGAGATCAACCAGTTTCTGCCGCTCAGTATCATCGAGAGCATCCATGAGCGTAGACAGTTGAGACCCCTCTTCTAGGGCAATCCAATCGAAGAACTGTTGCCCCTTAGGGGTAAGTTTGACCATCAACGCACGGCGATCTGACGGATGACTGTCACGCTCAATATAGTGATCTTGCTCTAGGCCGTCTAGCAATCCGGTCATGGCAGCTCGGGAAATGCCGCAGTGTTTCGCCAGCAAGGACGGACTGGAACAAAAGTCTGGCTCACTATTGAGGTACATGAGTACCGATAGTTTACTTTGAGACAAACCAAGTTTTGCCGATTGCTCATCCGTAATCCGCAACACAATTCGCGCCAGCCGCGTTAGTTTAGACATCATCGACAACGCTCCGCCGCTGGGGGAATTGATGATATCTTGGGTCACTTCTGTGACCAGTTGACCTAGGGTTTCAATCTTCTCTCGCTGCTCGGGCTGGAGCTGAATATGCTGGAAGAGACGCAGCGATCGCTCTAGTTGCTGAATTTTCTCACGCTCTTGCATCAAGATGGAAAAGGTTCTTAATGCCGTCACCACGGTGATAAATAGCTTTTGCGAGGTGAGCTCTGTTTTAGTTTTGTATTCATCAATACCATAATTCACCGACACCACTGTCTCCGGCGCTTGACCTGGCTGCCCAGTGCGTAGAATAATCCGCACTGCCGAGTTTCTTAACTCCTCTCGCACAAACTGGATCACCTCTAATCCAGCATTTTCCGTTTCCATAACCACATCTAGGAAGATGATCGCCGTATCGGGATGGGCACGAATCACCTGCTTGGCTTCTTCCCCAGAATAGGCACTAATAAACGCCAGGGAACGATTCTCGAAGGTCACATCCGTGAGGGCTAGCTTGGTGACATGATGCACCTCAGCTTCGTCATCCACAATCAAGATCTTCCAGCTTTGTTCTGGCGGTAGTAATTCTGTTTCTTCAGCAAATTGAAGTTCATCATCCTCAAGATCATACATAAGCTCATCCTGTTGGGCCCAGTCAAGGCATCATACGCTTTTTTGGTCATAGACGGTTCCATGAATCTAAGGTTGAGTCGATGGGTTAGGTAGCTCAATGCGAAAGGTGGTACCCACTGCCAGTTGACTCTCACATTGAATGGTGCCACCTAGCTTCTGAGTCACGAGGTTGTACACGATATGTAACCCCAACCCGCTACCGCCCTTGCCTCGTTTCGTGGTGAAGAAGGGTTCAAATATTTTGCCCAAATTCTCGGGAGGAATCCCGCAACCGTCATCTGTATAGTTCAATACAATACCGCGTTCTGTTTGCAAAACAGTTAAACGAATATGCCCTTGATCCTCGGGCCCATAGGCATGGAGGAGGGAATTGATCACCAAATTCGTCACAATTTGGGACAATGCCCCTGGATAGCTATTGAGGCTCAGATGGCGATCGCCCTGAACCTCAACTCGATGGGGAGTAAGGGCAAGTTTAGGACTAAGCTGCAGCAAAATTTCTTCTAAATAAACAACTAGGTGAAAAACGCGCTTTGATTCGCTGGATTGATCCACCGCTACTTGCTTAAAGCTCTGGATCAGTTGGGCAGCGCGATTGAGGTTGGTCAAAGTCATACCGCTACTTTGTTCGGCAATGTCGATAAACTTTTGCAGATCCGATCGCTTCATCGTGCCGCTCTTAAACGCGTCGGCAAAGGCCGCTGTTTTTTCCATCAAAAATGAAGCCGCCGTGACCCCAATCCCAATCGGGGTGTTGATTTCATGGGCAATCCCTGCCACCAATCCTCCCAAGGCAGCCATCTTCTCGGTCTGAATCAGTTGAGCTTCGGCTTGCTGCAAGTTGCGCAGGGTTTGTTCTAGCTGCTGGGCCTTTTCCTGTAGCTGCACTTCTGCCAACTGACGCTCCTGTACTTCTTGCTGAAGCTGAAGGTTTTGCTTATCTAGCTCATCTTGGGCGAGCTGCCGACTTTCTTCTGTCAGCACTAACCACCATGAGCCAATGCCAATCAGCACCAGAAACGTAGCCGCAACTTCAATCAAGGTTGAGGTAAGACGCTGCACGGTGCTAGGTGAGAGGGTAGGATCACTCATCACCTGCTGATAGTACACCAGCCCTAAAATAGCCCCCACCAAAACAGATAATACCAGAAATATGGCTAGGTATTTCAGTAATTTCATGCCCAACTGGGGCGATAGCTTAGTCTGAAGAAAGCGTCCGAGGAGGGTCTGAGGTGGGGGATCTACAGGGGATGACAATGGAAACAATTGGCGATCGCCCTCTTCTAGACTCAGCATCACATCTGGGGTTGATAAGACAGGTTGCGCGTTATTAAACTGGTCAGACAACTGCACAATTGGGGTTTTACACACATCATGACAGCGCATATCTAAACTGCAGCAGAGAGAACAGATGGCATCGGCATAAACGGGACAAAACGACATATCCTGGGGTTCATACTCTTTTTCACAGATACAGCAGTTAATCGGCTGACCGGTGGTTTCATAGCTATCCTCTCGGGCTAAGTAATAGTGACCACGGGTGAGGAGGGCGATCGCTGGTGACAGCAGTAAGGATAAACCGAGGGCAATAAACGACGCAAAGGCCTTGGCTTCTGGGCCAAAAGCTCCTACAAAGGCGGCGATCGAGACGAGGGAAGCAATCAGGGCAGATCCACAGCCCACGGGATTAAAGTTATAAAGATGGGCGCGTTTAAACTCGATGTGGCGCGGACTTAAGCCTAGGGGTTTATTAATCACCAAATCGGCCACCAAGGCTCCTACCCAAGCGATCGCCACATTGGCATAGAGCCCTAAAACGACTTCTAGGGTTGCAAAGATTCCTAGCTCCATTAACACTAGGGCGATCGCCACATTAAACACCAGCCACACCACGCGTCCAGGATGGCTATGGGTCAGCCGCGAGAAAAAGTTAGACCAGGCTAAGGAACCAGCATAGGCATTGGTGACATTAATTTTGACCTGGGAAAGGATCACAAATAGAATGGTGACGGCTAACACCACGTCTGGATTGGAAAACACATACTCAAAGCCCACCAGATACATTTGAGTAGGTTCATGAGCTTTGGCAAAACTGACGCCATGGGCGATCGCCAACGAAGCCAGAAATGCTCCTCCTAGCTGTTTCAGGCAGCCAATCACGATCCACCCTGGGCCAGACATGATCACAGCTAACCACCAAGCGCGTCGATTACCATCCTGCTTATCCGGCAGAAATCGCAAAAAGTCAACTTGTTCACCGATTTGCACAATTAATGCAAACGATACGGTAGCGGCAGAACCAAATAGTAGGGGATCAAAGGTAGATGCTCCCAGTTGTCCGGCAAAGTGCGTCCAGTTGACAAATGCACTAGGTTCTTTATACAAAACGCATCCATAGGGCAATAAAATCAGAATCAACCAGATGGGCTGAGTCCATAGCTGCAGTTGATTAAGCAGCGTCATACCAAAAAAGACTAGGGGGATGATCGACACAGAACAGATAATATAGCCAATAGGCAATGGTAGATGCAGATAGAGTTCCAAAGCCTGGGCCATGATGGCAGCTTCGATGGCAAAGAAGATAAAGGTAAACGAGGCGTAGATTAAAGAGGTCATGGTTGACCCGATATAGCCAAAACCTGCTCCTCGGGTGAGTAAATCAATGTCCACGTTGTATCGAGCGGCATAGTAAGCGATCGGTAAGCCGGTGAGGAAAATGATCACGCCGACTACAGCGATCGCCCAACATGAGTTGACGAACCCATACCGAATAGCCAACGATCCGCCAATGGCCTCCAGGGCTAAAAAGGAGAGACCACCATTGGCCGTATTCGCAACTAAGAGTTCTGACCACTTGCGAAACGAGGTAGGCGCAAAGCGTAGGGCGTAGTCTTCTAGGGTTTCAGTGGCTACCCAAGTATTGTAGTCCCGCCGATCTTTAACAATTTTGGTAGCTGGATAAATGGGCATGGCATTCAGACGCTATCAGCAGGTTTCATCTTGTCAATCTACTTCTTCATACTAATGCCAAATACTGGCATTGCTGAATCAGAGTATGAACCTCTCGCTAAAAGTCCTTAAGCCTCTTGCTCATGTTTGCAGAGTCAGACTACTTTTCAGCAAACCTAAGTTCTGCATCGATCCATGCCTAATCTTGCTGGTCAAGGATCTGAACCTCAGGCAAAAACAATTGCGAATCCTACAAAGCTGTGGTGGATTTATGAGAAGAACTACATATGGGCCAATAATGGAGCTGAAGCATGAAGAGTTCCTAGCTAAGGCGGATTTAGATGACTTGGACTAGGCAAAGTGGATTTAGATGACTTGGACTAGGCAAGAACAATGGCCTTGATTGAAAAAATCTCAATAGATACCATTAAACTATAGGGCTTGTCTAGAGTTTTAT
>DATNRH010001167.1 GCA_036703605.1 Candidatus Obscuribacterales bacterium
AACTCCACGGCCGCGCTGGGCTTCTACCAGTCCTTGACTAGCTAAGTTAGCGATCGCCCGTCGAATGGTAATCCGGCTCACCTCAAAGCGCAGCATCAGTTGATATTCACTGGGCAGTTGTTCTCCCGGTAAATAGGTACCATCGTCTATTTCTGCCAGCAGTTTCTCAGAAATCGTTAGATGTAACGGTCGGGGTGATGATGCTGGGGCTGGTTTGGTCATGGAGTCTTGATCAAGCAGGATTTTGCTTCCCCATTCTGCCACAGGGCTGTCTTCCTCCAAGGAGCGTTGATTGAGACGAGATTATCCCAAGATGGGTACATCGCTAGAGCTGAGGGCATCTGCGCAATAGTCTGTGAGAAATGGCGAGCGATCGCCTGTTTTGCTCCACAGAATGGGAAAGAAGGACTCATCCATGCGGGTATCGCCTACCCGTTTGTAGCGACCATAGATATAGCCAGCGGGATTAGTGGGATGGAACGCCGCATGGGCAGGAATAGTATGCAGACCAATGCTATGGAAGGTGCGATCGGTGCGGGTGGTGGGAGCCAGACCGTGCCAGGTACGCCCATGGTGGAAACCACAGCCCCCCGCTGGCACGTTGACCACAACCAATTCTGGCTCTGGCACTCCGGCCTGCTCTGCCGCTTGCAGCATAGCCCAGCGGTAGTCTTTCGTGGGGGCATGGAATTCACCAGCCACGTCCACCAAGGGCCATTTGTGAGAACCCCGAGCATAGACCAGGGTGCCATCGGCCAAGCTAGCATCTTGCAGGGCAATCCAGCAGGTCATCATGTGGGGTGGCGTTAGGTAGTTAATGTAGGCTCCGTCTTGATGCATAGCGACGGCCTTGGCACTGGGTGGCTTGATCCACATGCTGTCTTGCCCAATGCGGGCCCCATCCCAACCGGCCAGGGTAGCCGTGAGCCGCCCTAGCTCTGCCGACAGCACTAAGCTAGCGATGGTGCGATCGCACTTCCATGCATTGCAGATTTCCCGCGTCACATCGGGTAAGCTTAAGCCTTGACGCCAATACCATTCGTCGGGATAGATACCGGTTTCAAACTCGCCGTAGAACAGGCGCTCCATGCGTTCAATCAAGCGATCGGGCAGGTCAGGGGGGAGAAGATTCTCGACGATCAAAAAACCATCGTCCTGAAATCGCTGAATCTGACTCTCGGTTAGCTGAATGGGTTGGTAGGTCATAGGGGTTTCTCAGACGCACAGCTCCACGATCCTAGTCATGATCCTAGCTACCTGGGATTGACCGGATTGGAAGTTGTTATAACAAGTATGGTTCCCTAGATGATGTGTCTCACACTACGATTTGCCGGACGATCTGTCATCATGACCAGAAAATTGTTAGCGCATCGAGACATCTGCCCCGATGCGGCATGGTTGAGGGAGCGATCGCCCGAGATGATGCTGTGCAAGTCAGCCTAGAAAAGGCAGGCCTTCCTCACCCTAGTCTTCCAACCCATCGGGATCGCTCTGCCTACCTTGATTCAGAGAGCAGCAACAGCAGAAAATCCCAGACGGGAGCGCCCAATCTTAGGGATAAATCACCGGATAATCTTCTACATCCAAGGCAACGCCATCACAGTCGCTTTTGGCGCGAAAATATACTAGTTCAAAACATGATCCCTGCCATTGATAGTTGGCATAGGAGCCACAGTCTCCTGCACCGCGATACTTGGTGAACACCGTCAACTGTTGCTGAGCAGGATCATAGGTAGGAAGACCTGCAAGGGGCTGGGTTTGAATCGACTGCCAATCACCCTCCCCATCTTCATAAAAGACTTGGAATGATAGGGGAGCGATCGCCTCTGTCTCAGGTTCATACAGCCAATATTCATAGCTACCTTGGTAGGCAGCCATAAAGCACAGCACCTCTACGAGATATTGATCGCTATTCAGGGCATAGATCTGCGACTGTTCCCGCGCCATCTCCTCATCAAGGAAATCTGTACAGACCCCTAGCTCGGCGTTATCGAACAGCATCGACGGCACCTCGGTCACAGCTGCTGGTGTGGGTGCGGCTGGACTGGGTGCAGGATCGGGGGGATCGCTGGCGGCATCGCTCTCGACAGGGCGATCGCTCACGGGGGCAGCAGAGGAATTCACGGGTTCCATGGCCGTAATCAGCCATACCGACTCCGACTCTTCACAGGCTGGGTCGCCTTGACAGGATGCAGCAATAATCGAGGTAGATTCGTAGGTAAGCTGCACCGATTGACCCAGCAGATCGGTGCGATCACAGAGTTCAAAGCTAGCAAACTGCTCAGTCTCCACACCATCCGGATCAACCACCGTGGCATAGCAGGCGCGATCGCCCGCCGTAAACTGCTGTAGGGTGGCCACGGGGGGATAGTCTAGCGGATTGAGTGCATTAGGTACATCAGATTGGATTTCTGCTGGCGTACTGGTATCTGCATCCACGGCGGTTGTGCCATCATTAGCTGTCTGACAGCCAGCCAATAGTCCAACGCACACAAACGCTAATCCCCACATGAATCGGGATAGTCGGAGGGTAGGTAACATGCGATTGCTCCTGTTTGATACTAGTAACGCCATGATATCCACCTAGCCATCATTCTCTACCGATAGACAGGACAGATAAAAGATTTGAACAAGGGATAGCGTCCACGAGTAGGGATTCAGGAAAGGGCTCCCAAAACCAATAGCCGCAGGCTGAGGTCATCCCCAGCCCACGGACATCATCCATTCAACGAGATCTGTGCAACGAGACGTCTAATTATGAGCCGTTACCATCCCCACCAAGCGATCGCTCACGGGGGCAGCAGAGGAATTCACGGGTTCTATGGCCGTAATCAGCCATACCAACTCCGACTCTTCACAGGCTGGGTCACCTTGACAGGATGCCGCCATGATCGAGGTAGATTCGTAGGTGAGCTGCACCGATTGACCCAGCAGATCGGTGCGATCGCAGAGTTCAAAGCTAGCAAACTGCTCAGTCTCCACACCATCCGGATCAACCACCGTGGCATAGCAGGCGCGATCGCCTGCCGAGAACTGCTGTAGGGTAGCCACGGGGGGATAGTCTAGCGGATTAAGTGTATCCGGATCGGCCGCGCTTTCCTCTGGCGTGGTGGTATCTGATGGCGTGGTGGTATCTGACGTGGTGGTATCTGATGGCGTGGTGGTATCTGATGGCGTGGTGGTATCTGACTCCACAGCGGTCGTACCATCATTAGCCCCCTGGCAACCGGCCAACAGCCCAATGAACACCAATGCTAATCCCCATATGAATCGAGATGGTCGGACAGTCGGTAACATGCGATCGCTCCTGTTTGATCCTAATACCGCCATGATAGCCACCGCGCTATCACTTTCCCCAAATAGCAGAACAGATCAAGGATTTACACTAGGGACAGCCATCGTTCAGGAGTGGGGGATGCACGAGAGGGTTCATAAAGCTAATAGCCGCGGGCTGAGATAATCCCCAACCCACGGACCTATCAACATCTGTTCAACAAGATCTATGCAACGAGACGTTAGAGATTAGCGGTTTCCGCAATCCCCACCAGGCGAGCGCTCAACTCCCACATCCGCTTACCTTTTTCATCATCGCGAGCCTGGGGAGACACTCGCTGAGCAAAGGACTTACGGCCTTTCTTCTGGCGGTTGCCCCAGCTCCAGTACATACCAGACTGGTTGTACTCCGGA
>DATNRH010001168.1 GCA_036703605.1 Candidatus Obscuribacterales bacterium
GGGTTTGGGGCTGGGCAAAACAGGTGTCGCGGACTGTTGCTGAATCTTTTGAGGAACGTTTTGGGATGGTTGAGCGTTGAATGGGGCTTGAGATGAGGTCGGTATCGCACCAGTTGGATGCAGTTGTGTTAAATCCGTCAGCACATCTTGAGGGGTTCGATAGCGATATTTAGGTGAGCTATGCGTTAGCTTATCCAAAATGATCGCTAAGGTGTCATCCACTGGATTATTGCTCAAATAGTCTCGCCAGGCAAATGTGCCGTCCATGCTGTCATATAAATCGAAGGGATACATCTGGGTCAGCAGGTGTAGACAGGTAACTCCTAAACTGTATAAATCACTGGCAAAAATGGCTTTCCCGAAACTTTGCTCAGGCGCTGCATAGCCGGCATTGCCGATCATGGTTCCGGTTTTTGCCAATGCCGTTTGGGTCACTACTTTTGCTGCCCCGAAGTCGATCAACACCAGTCGGTTATCAATCTGACGACGGATGATGTTCTCTGGCTTGATGTCTCGATGGATGATTTGGCGATCGTGGACAAATTGCAGGATAGGTAGTACGTCCAAGAGGAGCGATCGCACCTGCCCCTCCGTAAACGGCTTGCCCTGCTCGTCCAACTCATCTGCCAACGTTTGACCGTCGATGAACTGCTGCACCAGAAAATGGCTCTTGTGCTCTTCAAAGGCCTCGAACAAAATCGGGATTTGCGGATGTTGATCCAGTTGTAGCAGCCGCGCCGATTCATCATGGAACAATTGCAGCGCTTTTTGGAGACCGCCCGTGCTTTTCCGTAATTCCTCGCTAGGAATAAACTGCTTCACCACCACCTTGGCATTGCCCCGCTGCCCATCCCGCACCAAGTGGGTTCGTCCAAAGCCGCCTTGTCCTAGGGTGCGATCGCACTGGTAGCGCTGCTTCAGCAAAAACGGCGTACCGCATTTCTGACAAAATTTTGTACCGGGTGGGTTTTCGGCTTGGCAGTCGGGATTCAGGCAATGCAAAGTGTTCATCGCATAGTCACAGATCAGATGGGGCCGGTGACGCATCGATGGCGATCGGCATCGTTCCATTATGGCATTGAGCAACTGTCATGGTGTAAGTCTCAACGCCGAACGCCGCAACATCCTAGGACAGGTATGGATGCAGATATCCCTCAATTAACAGATCTGAGCCAATCAACTGCCAAGACATGCGTTCAAGGGCGATCGCTTCTGTCATCTGCGTCAGTCCGAGATCGCCTACGGGGGAGGGAGCTTGACTGCCACCAATAATTTTCGGCGCAACAAACGCCCACACTTTTTGAATAGCACCATCCGCGATCGCCTTAGCTGCCAACACCCCACCACATTCCCACAACACCATCAGATGATCGCGATCGTAGAGATGGCGCATCACCGCCGCTGGAGTAAGCTCCGCCAATTCCACCACCTCAAC
>DATNRH010001169.1 GCA_036703605.1 Candidatus Obscuribacterales bacterium
CGCAGGCCTGATTGACTTTGGCGATGCACTGGTGTCAAAGACAATATATGAGGTGCCACACGACACCAACCCCAACCTATACCGAGGGGATGGGAAGAAAGGGCGGAGAAGGAATGGGGGAGATCCCGCGACTAGAAATGGGTTGTTGGGCTTGGGCCTCCCCTCTACCCACAAGTGTGTTCTATTTTACCTCTAGCTTGCCATTGCAGCTACGTATGGAATGTTCTACGAAGACAATCCAATTCTGGCCTGTAAGTGTGAGTGGAGGAAGGTCTGGGTTGGGGTCAGCAGGGGGTGCGGGAGGGGTTAAGCGGAAAGTTCCTCCCTAATCCTCTCGTTTCCTTTCCTCTCCTTCCTCCCCTGCCTCTCCCGGCTCCTTCCTACTTCACGCTGCCTTGAGCCTCGCTGGCCGCTTCCTTGCTTTCACGGACTTACCAGCAAGTAAAGGAGATGGTGCTGGGCTACCACGGGAGCTTTGGCCTGCTGCGCGATGAGATAGCAGTGCTGTATCCGCTAACATTGGCACGCATGTGTATGACTGTAACGTGCGCTGCCCAGAAGCTGGCTGAAGACCCTGCTAACACGTACGTCGCCGTGAGCTGCGCCGATGCATGGCGCTGCTTAAGGTTCGCCTTCAACGGTAAGAAGTAGAACAACCGCTTGCAAGCCCTACACTGACAACTTGCAAGCTCCGCTGACAACTTGCAAGCCCTACACTGACCACTTGCAAGCCCTACGTTGCTAATCTCTCTCCAAGCTTTACCATCTGGTCTTGTCTGCAAACCCTTGCAATTCGTTTCGATCTTGTGGAACTCCTCTTCAGTCTTCCCTTTCTTTACGTTTCGATCTTGTGGAATTGCTCTGGAGTCCGCCACATGTCGTCACGCTGACCGTCTAGGTGGTGCCGAAACCCACCCACGCTTTGTGGAAAGGCTGTTGCTACACGCAATCCACCTAGAGAAGTTTGGCGTTCCGCAGTCGGTTGCAGTGTTCCACCCTCTGGCCATTAAAGAGTCTGTGGCCGTGGTGGACCAGAGTCCAGGCCGCCTCTGCAAAGATGTACAGCCTGTAGAAGGCCAAGTCTTACTAGGCCGCTACGACGAGCTGCGCCGCAACGCCCACCCTCTCTCCTGGGCTGCCGGTAAGGTCTTAGAGGGGCTAGGGCCAGGACTACATACCGGACAAGGGACTGGGGACAAAGGATAAAGGACTAGGGACAAGGAGGGCTAGGGAGTCTAGGGCTAAGGCTAACGGGGGCTCTAGCAGGGTTAGGGTAAAGATATAATATCACCCCCCCCCCTCTTAATTCTAGATGAGGAAGGACCAGAG
>DATNRH010001170.1 GCA_036703605.1 Candidatus Obscuribacterales bacterium
CTACCACCAGAACGAGAATTCCTGCCCAGCTACAACATTGAAAAGAGGCGACGTAAATGTCCAAGGGCCAAGGTACAGGGCCAAATTGTTTTGGAAGACAAGGACGGGATCTCCAGACGCTGATGGGTTATTCCACTGTCTGCCAAATCCATCGGTGGATTCGCCTATCGACCAAAACGATAGGCTTTCGTTGCTAGCGGTCCAACCGGGACCCAGTCTTCGTTAAAAGTGAGGCAATAAGGGGCTGCGAACGGCTCTGTACTAAACAGTTGCCTAGGGCGTAAGGAACCTGAGTTACGCATCACAGTAGATCTCAAATCCACGCGTGTCAACAACATTAGCGCGTGCAGAGATCTGGCTACCACTGCCCTAGCGGATTAGACTGCACCTACTAAGGGAACGCCTGTCAGCCAAGGCTCAACAGTCTCATAAACAGTTTCGACAGGGGGGGTTTCAGTTAGATTTAGGAACCGCCAGCGATATAAGCTCACAGGCGTCGGTGTTTGAGTGACGGTCCATGTGGAGCGTGTATCCCATTCAAGGATTCCTCCGCACTGAGCAGGGGTAGTGGGTGCATAGTAGCAGCCAATCTGCGCAAGTCAGAAAGGAATGCCCACTGAGCTAAAGAGGGGAAATCACTTACGTTAGACACTCCCCAAGGTTCTTGAGGCTGTTGAGCCGAAGTTCTAAGTTGGAGGTCATAGTAGGGCAGATTGGGCCAATTTCGGGTATCAATGAGCTGCCGTTGCCAAGTGCCATTGGTAGAAATTGGTTGACCAAGTGGATTCCACTGCCCATTGAAGTAGTACTCTAGATGGAGGAAATGGTTCACTGGCGCAAGCGCATAAAATTCAAACCAGCCGTGTTCACCACGGCCCTTGCTTCTGAGAAAAGCAGGATACCTGAAAAGCCAAAGTGTGGTTCAATGATGGTTGGTAGGTGCAAGTGCGGTTAATCCCATCAGGAAGATAGACATCTGACCTTTCGTTAGAGGAATTGCAGCTACAGG
>DATNRH010001171.1 GCA_036703605.1 Candidatus Obscuribacterales bacterium
CGTACATATAGAGCTATTGAGAATAACTTATACAAGATTCATACCAAGTTAATAGGACTGGCAGTGATAAAGTCCTCTGTTGAGAATGCTATATCCGCATTAGATATTGATGCAATCTATGCAGACAATTTTCATCTGTATAGCGAATTAGCCAATTCTGGCACTTTAGATGAAATATTAAAGTATTACAACAACAAGGGACTTGTGCAAAATGTGTGCTCAATTTTTGAACTTGGTCGCAATGGCTATGAAAAACTTGTTCTTCGTATGCTGAATTCCAAGGATCGAGATCAGGTAATAAGTGGGCTTCAACAGTACGTACCATCGATATGAAAGTTAATTGGAGCGAGTTGTTGAAAGATCTGCTTGCCTCGGGAAAGTTATTTTCAGCCGCTTAAGCGAACAGTGCCAACAAGTCGTTTTCCAGCTTCTTCCAGCAGAGTGATGACCTGTTCTTGAGTGACAGTCGGAAACCCATCCAAAAAATCGTTGATAGATTCTCCTGCTTTGAGATAGTCCAGAAGCGTCTGAATAGGAACCCTAGTACCAGCAAACACTGGAGTACCGCTCATAACGTCAGGAGATGCGCTGATGACTGGGGAGTTTTCAAGCATACGTCGTTGACCTCTACACTGCGTACCTACAGTCTACCAATTCTACACAGCAGCATCGTCTAAGATGGCTTCAGGGTAAGCGATCAACGCAGTTCAACAAGCACTGATAACAACACTTGCTGGGCAGAGTTATTATTGTTGAACGGGATGACGAGCGGATCGCGATAGATATGGTGGTAGATGCCCATACCCAGAAAAGCAGACGATAGTTGGGCAGTGCCCTTGATTCAGATGGAAGCCCCAGAGGCCGATGTAAAGACCCAGCAAGCGATCGCTGCCTAGCATTATTGGGTGAATCAGGGCTATGAGTTTGGGTAGGAGATGGTTCAGACTGGATTGTTTTGGCTGTTGGAACGCAAGGTGATCCAGTCTATGAACCTACCTGAGTAATTAGTCCTGCTCTTGGAGCTGACGAGATTCTAGCCAGAGGGGAATCACAATCCAAGCTGCTACCAGCGCTAAGGCAAAGAGGGCAAACTTGGCCACGTCGCTAATCAACTCCTCTAGAGGAATAATCCGACCGGCAAAATAAGCCAGGGTCACCATGATTGAGGCCCAAGAGGCTGCACCAATGAAGTTACAGAGCAGAAATTTGGGATAGGGCATTTGGGAAAGACCGGCTAGGGGGCCAGCAAAGATGCGTAGGAGCGCCACAAATCGCCCTAGGATGACGGCTCGCACAGCATTTTGGGCAAACCGTACCCGCACCTCAAGCATTTGCTCTTCCTTGAGGCGAAACAGTCGCCCAATGCGAACCATGAGCGGCCATCCGCCATAGTAGCCAATCCAATAGCCGATGTTGTCGCCTACCACGGCACCGGCGATCGCACTGGGCAACACAAACCAATAGTTGAGTTCTCCACTTCCGGCGAGGAAGCCACCAATGAGCGTAATGGTTTCACCGGGGAGGGGAATGCCTGCGTTTTCAAGCATGATGCCAATGCCGACCGCCCAGTAGCCATACTGCTGAGCAATTTCTTGTAGAGTTTCTAGCGACATTAGCTCCAGGGACATAGGGGTCAGCCTTTACATGGGTTAACATTTTCTTTCAATATCGTGACGCAGGTGAAAGGGTCGTGTCAATTGACATGTCTCCGTTAGCCTGCGGGCAAGCCTGGGTTTAGCCTAAGAATTCGGTGCGGTGGGCCAGATCCTGAGAAGATTTGTAGGGCAAGCAGATCCATCGGCTGTTCTGGGGCACTCTGAAGGGGCCTGGCTGGTCTTAGATGATGTCCTTGCTGTTTACTGTGTTCTGTATCGGCTTTCAACACTATGTCTACCTTGCTACATATTGACTCTAGCCCGCGAGGTGAGCAGTCGGTTTCCCGGCGGTTCACGCGCCGGTTTGTCACGTTGTGGAAAATTAAACACCCCGGCGATCGCGTCATCTATCGAGACTTGGGCCGCCATCCTGTCCCCCATGTCAATGAAGAGTGGATTTCCTCTGCCTTCACGCCACCGGATGCGCGATTGGCAGAACAGCAGCAGGTTCTCAGTCTGTCGGACATGTTGATCGACGAGTTGATCACCAGCGAGCGCTATGTGTTTGGGGTGCCCATGTATAACTTGAGTGTACCCTCGACGTTTAAGGCCTATATCGATCAGGTGGTGCGCATTCACCGTACGTTTAAATATGTAGATGGGG
>DATNRH010001172.1 GCA_036703605.1 Candidatus Obscuribacterales bacterium
CTACTATCACGGACTATCACGGTATGCATCACCGATTATCCTATCATATCTATTTTATATTGCTACCTGGAATTTTCTGTTTTTCCAGTCAGTCAGTCGCTGCCCTTGAGAATTCTAGATCTATTTTTGAGGAGCCACGGACTGAGATGGGAGCGATCGCCCAAGCAGACGCTAGACCTTCTGTAGATAGGCTCAACCTGGGGGACTTGGATGGGAGCGATGCCCCCCTATCGATTGAACCCTCCTCCCTCCAGCCTCCCACTGAACCGCTGCTCATCCTCCCTGACCCTATCCCGGTTCCCTCCGATCCTGTTCCAGTTCCTGCTAGCGATCGCTCCCCTATCCGAGAGTCTAGTGATCAGGATAATCCGGTGGCTCAGAGGGAGGCTCCAGATGCTCCACCCCGGTCTATCCCCTCAGATCTATATGGTTCAGAGCCATATAGCCCAAATCGTTCAGAGGCAAGTAGTTCTGGTTTCCTAGATGCCCCTGTGAGCCAAGTGCTGCCAGCACCGCTGTTTGACGATCCGCTGTTTGATGATCCGCTGTTCGACGATGATCTACCGCCGCCCCTCCCGCCCCGGGATGAGCTGCTGCGTCCCGTTGAGCCAGATGCCCCTGAAGATCCTAGTTTAGATAACTTGGATCGAATTGTGGTAGAGCGATTTGAGTTTGTGGGCAATACAGCGTTTAGTGACGCTGACCTCGAAGAGGTTACCCAACCCTATACCAACCGGCCGATTACCCTGGATGAACTGTACGAGGCGCGATCGGCGGTGACTCAGCTTTACCTGGATGCGGGCTACGTAACATCCGGGGCCTTCATTCCTCCCCAACCGATCCAAGCTGGCGTGGTGCTGATGGAACTGGTGGAAGGACGGCTAGAGGGCATTGAAGTCCGCAATAACCAACGCTTGGGCGATCGCTACTTTAGCCGGCGTATTGCCCTAGGGGCAGATAGTCCCTTAAATGTGAATGATCTATTGGAGCGGCTGCAGTTGTTGCAGTTGGATCCCCGCATCCAGACTCTCACCGCTGAGCTATCTGCTGGCCCAGAGTTGGGTACGAGTGTCTTGATCCTTGATGTGCTTGAAGCTGATACGTTTAATATTATCGGCACCTTAGATAATCGGCGATCGCCCAGTGTGGGTGAGTTTCGTCAACGGCTGGAGATCAGCGAACTCAATGTAGGCAGGGCAGGTGAAACCCTCAACCTTAACTATGCTCACACCTCGGGCAGTGATGCTCTGGAAGGACGGTTTCGTGTATTTCTAAATCCCCAGGGTGGCACCTTGGAACTCAATACGGGTGTGGGCATGGCGGAGGTGATTGAGCGGCCGTTTAACCAGCTTCAGGTCGAGTCCGAGTCGAATTTCATAGACCTAACCTACCGCCAGCCGCTGTTTCAAACCCTGAATGAAGAACTGGCCGTGGGCATCACCGCCAGCCGCCAACAAACCCGCAGCATTCTAGATCTACCGGCGAACGTGGGTGGGCCATTTCCGCTAACGGTGGGAGGGGCTGATGAAAATGGCTACACCCGCGTGGTGGCGCTGCGCTTGTTTCAAGAATGGCTGCGGCGCAGTTCCCAGGATGTGTTTGCGGTGCGATCGCAATTCAGTTTAGGCCTAGATGCCTTAGACGCCACGGTGAACCAAGGACGGCCCGACAGTCGCTTTTTGGCATGGCGTGGTCAGGGTCAATGGCTACATTTATTTGCTGAAGATGCCTTGCTGCTGGTGCGCAGTGATATCCAGCTTTCCACCGACTCGCTAGTGTCCCTAGAGCAGTTTGGTATTGGTGGTCAGGATACGGTGCGCGGTTATC
>DATNRH010001173.1 GCA_036703605.1 Candidatus Obscuribacterales bacterium
TGTATCGCTCTTGCTGGATGTAGGCAGATCCTAGGGCAAACAAAATACCAGGGTTGGCGGGCTCAATGGATCGCGCCTGCTGTAAAGCATTAATGCTGTTGTCGATGTCCTCCACTTGTCGGTACAGGTTACCCAACAGAGTCCACACCTGAGCATTATCAGGCACAAGCTGGGTGGCGAGTTGGGCGCGGGGCAAGGCCAGCTCGTACTGCTGAAACTGAGCCAATTGGGCAGCTTCTTGTGCAAGACCTAGCCCTTGGTTTTCTAGATAGTCAGCATCCAAGGTCAAAATATGAGGTGCTAGGGCTTGGCCATGGGCTGGCGGCACTGCACCCCATAGCCCTAGGGTCAACAGCATTGGAACAAGAGAGGAAATACGCTTTGGCACAGGTCTATTAAGCTACACGACGAAAACAACGGAGAACAGCGGGTTAGCAAATGCCCACAGGGTAGCGCCATCCATGGATGGAAGCGGCGATCGCTGCCGATTGTTAACCAATTAGCCTGATGCTCAGACATCCGTCTGATTGAGCCACCGGCATATTAGCCCCTAACAGTTTAATCGCTATCAGAATCATCCTGACAGAAAAAATGGCGATCGACCAGCTATCCCCATCGTCCCATGGGTTAAGACACCAGAAACCCTGGAAGCCTTCAAACGTTTGAACGTTCATCTAGGATAGGTCTCAAGCAGTCTGACCACAGCTATATCCTCCAAGGACAGAGTCGTAGATTACCAGCCGATTGTTTCACAGACTGCCCATGGATTGTTGACCTCTAGATTAAGAAGCACAGCGAGCAGTCTGTTCTTGCACCCGCTGCTGTAGCCAGTCTGGAGATCCCAGGGTTGCTTCGGCATACAACCGTGCAAACTCTCGCTGAAAATGGGCTGCCACCGTTGGATTGTCGATGACCAGCAAGTTTTCATCGTTGCTTTCATTGGCCGTGAGAGACCAGTTTTGGGATCCGGTCACCACGATGCGATCGTCAACCAAGCCAAATTTATGGTGCAGCACATCACCATCGGCCAAGAGCGGTATCCCCACTGTGGTAATCGGCGATGCCCAGGGACGGTTTCCCTCTCCATAGCGGCATTGCTGGTTAGGAAGTGCCAGCCCCAGCAGATCTAGCCCTTCGCTATAGTCGCGATACATAAAGCCTGGATCGATCAAGGCGCGGATCTTCACCCCTTGACGATGTTGAGACTCCAGTAGGTTGCTTAACGTTTGGTCGGAAAATACGAAGAGGGCCATGTCGATCGAACGACTTGCTGTACTTAAGGTACGTCCAATCAACCCATTTACACTACGACTCCAATCTTGAGACGACGATGTGGGGGAAAACTGTACCGTAACCTGACTGCTGCCAACGGTCACTGTCTGAGGCGATCGCAGCGGTTTTTGTAGACCAAAACGGCTATCGGGCTGTCCGCCTGGCCCATCGCCCCACATCAGCTCAAACTCTTCGGTAAATAAACGCGCTAAGTCAGGGCTGGCGATCGCCACCAGATGATTCACATTACCCCGACTGTCGGGATTGAACGAGTCACCGTGGGTGCCGCTGGTGGTGAAGTTTGCCGATCCTGACACCACAACTTGTCGATCCACCACCACAAACTTGTGGTGCATTAAGCTGCTGCCCTTGGATCCATCCGCCGTGTCGTCGATCCAGGGAATTTGCGCCGCTTGGATCATGACAAGGGCATCCCGTTCCAGAGCTTCAGCCTCAGAGACGCGACCATCGCTATCCAAATCAGCTAGGGCCAAAAACTCCTGATACTTGCCGCGATCGCGACTATCGAGCGCTTGAACCTCTGCTGACGAAAGGTCACTCCAGGGACGACTGTAGCTATTTTCCAAGACCACCCGCACTCGCAACCCCGCCCGCTGTCGATCTACCAAAGCTTGGGCTACCTTCGGCAGACGCAGTTCTTGAATCGCCACATCCACTGTGGACTGGGCAGCAGCGATCGCCTCCACCAACACCTGTTCTAGATCATCCCCCAACCGCAGTTGCTGGCGATAGGGGTCGGTGTAGGAGGCTGCTTGGGAATAGTTGAAATACGCCTGAATATCAGGATCTTGAGGTAAAGGCTCAAGGAGCGGTAGGGAATCGGACGACGACTCTGGACTAAAGGCTGGGGAAAGCTGCCATTGGGCCAAGCCAATGACCACAATCAACGCTAGGCTGGCCAGCAGCCCTAAACGAATCCACTTCGATAATGACCTGTTAGATGATGCTTTAGATGATGAGCGATGCACGGCTGATGAGGGAGGGTAAGGGACTGGTGAGGAGCTAGGCGCGGAGACTCGCCATGGATCAACAGGCCAGGAGGCTGCCCAAGATCGATGCCCCTAGAGCATCCCTAGCGTGACCTAGACGATCCAGCGATCGCATCCGAGGAATCTAGGAACGTAGCCAAGACTTTTGCGGGGAGGAACAACTGCTCTCAGTGCTATCCAACTCCTTCGCCCAGTCCTAGCTGAACGCTGGGTGGTAGAGCGCTACCAACGGGAGCAATGTTGCTATGATGCTCATAGCGGTCAAGCGCACCAAGGAATCTCCCTCTATCGCTTAGCGATTGGGTCGAGAGAATATCAAATGCTGGAGATGCAGGAACGGTTAGCCAAGCACGATGCAAATTTACCTAGACTACAGTGCAACCACTCCCACCCGCCCAGAAGCGATCGCCCGTATGCAGCAGGTGTTTGCGGAAGAATGGGGTAATCCGTCTAGTTTGCACCAGTGGGGCAATCGATCGGCGACCGTCTTAGAACAGGCTCGGATCCAGGTGGCTGAGCTGCTGAATGCCTTGCCCGATACCATAGTCTTTACCTCCGGCGGCACGGAGTCTAACAATATGGTGATCATGGGCGTGGCCCGCCACTATGCCACCCCTCGCCACATGATCATCTCTAGCGTGGAGCATTCTGCCATCAGCGAACCGGTGCGACTGTTGGAACAATGGGGTTGGCGAGTGACGCGCCTGCCGGTGAATGCCCAAGGACGGGTGAATGGGCTCGATCTACGGGCTGCTCTGCGATCCGATACGGTGCTAGTGTCGATGATCTACGGACAGAGCGAAGTGGGAACGCTGCAGCCCATTGAAGAGCTCGGCAAGATTGTGCAGCGCCATGGGGCCTTGTTCCACACCGACGCTGTCCAAGTAGCCGGCCGCTTGCCCATTGATGTGCGATCGCTCCCCGTCGATCTCCTCTCTCTTTCCAGCCACAAACTCTACGGTCCTCAAGGCGTGGGCGCGCTCTATGTGCGGCCGGGCGTTGATCTTGTGCCGCTGTTGGGCGGGGGAGGGCAAGAGTCGCAGCGGCGATCGGGTACCCAGGCCGTAGCAGCGATCGCTGGCTTTGGGGTGGCCGCCCACCTAGCCCGCGAAGAAATGGCCAGCGAAACACCACGATTAATCCAACTACGCGATCGCTTGTTTGACTATTTAGCCGACGTGCCACACCTCGCTCCCACGGGCGATCGCCTGCATCGCCTACCCCACCACGTCAGCTTCTATCTACCCCAAACCGATGGCAATACGCTGACGGGGAAAACCCTAGTGCGGCAGATGAATTATGCCGGCATTGGCATCAGTGCTGGATCAGCTTGCCATAGCGGCCAGCTTTCCCCCAGCCCCATTCTGACGGCCATGGGCTACAGCGATCGCCATGCCAAAAGCGGCATTCGCCTTACGCTAGGGCGCTTAACTACCGAAGCCGATGTTGATTGGACAGCGCTGGTGCTGCGACAACTGCTCTACCGCCTCGTCCCCAGCCCAGCATTATCCGGTTGCTAATCTGCCTCACCACGAACGTTCAAACGTTTGAACATCTACAGGTTTCTGATGCCTTCACCCATAGGATGCTAGCCGTAGCACCTAGAACAGCACAGACGAAACACCCAAGGACATGTTGGCTGTCTGATAGGCATTGCGGCCCTTAGCCTTGGCTTCATACAGGGCTCGGTCGGCGGCGGTAATCAACGCTGTTGCGCCATGGGCATCTGAGGGCACCAGGCTAGCAATGCCCAAACTCATCGTAATGATAGGAGCCGTATTGGAGTAGTCGTGGCGAATATGCAGGTTGGCGATCGCTTGCTGGATGACTTGGGCAATATACACCGCCCCCTCCCAGTCAGAATTGGGTAGAATCACGGCAAACTCTTCGCCACCATAGCGAGCAGCCAAGTCGGCCGGTCGGCGAATGCTTTGGGTAATCGCCTGGGCAATCTGCTTGAGGCAGTCATCTCCCGCTTGATGGCCGTAGTGGTCGTTATAGAGCTTGAAGTGATCTACGTCGCACAAAACCAGCGATAGGGGCTGTTGTTCCCGACGCGATCGCCGCCATTCCTGATCCAAGTACTCATCAAAACGCCGCCGATTAGCCAATTGGGTTAATCCATCGAGGGAGACGAGGCGCTGCAGTTCTAAGTTTGCTCGTCGCAGGGCTTCTTCCGCCTGTTTCTGCTGAATTAAGGTGCCCAACTGTAGCGCGACGGCGCTCACCACATCCAGCAGACGTTGATCTAAAGCGCGATCGATCACGCTATAGAATGTCAGCACGGCTAGGGAGCGATCGTGGAGCACCACCGGCACCGCAAACGCAGTTTTCAAGTTTGCCTGATGGGCCGCCACACAGCGCACACAAGGCAATAAGTCGTGGCGGTCAAGGCTACCTTGCCAGGCCGGCTGCTGAGTTTGCCAGACCTGTCCCACCAGTCCTTCTCCCTGTTGATACTGGGTGTGTAAACTACAGTATTGAAACTGTGTCATGTCATGGGAGTCTAAGAGAAGATAGGGCTGGCGTAGGGTAAGAGCTTCTTCATGGTCCCACTGCATCCAGGCTTCCCCATAGTCCCAGCCGATGGCATCACAGACTTCTTGCAAGATAGCCCGCAGGGCCATATCAATATCTGCCGCTTGATTAGCCGCTTGAATGGTGGATAACAGGAGTTGGGTTTCAAGTTGCGATCGCTCCAACTGCCGGTTGCGCTCTAGCAAAAGCTGCTGCTGCCGCTGAATCGTCAACTGCGCCTTGACACGGGACAATACTTCCTGTTCTTGAAATGGCTTGGTGATGTAGTCCACAGCACCCAGATCAAAGGCCTGCACCTTGTTTTGGGTGTGATCGAGGGCGCTGATGAAAATAACCGGGATATCCAGAGTCTTAGGATGGGCTTTGAGCTGGCGGCAAACCTCATAGCCATCCATCTCAGGCATGTTGATATCCAGCAAGACTAAGTCTGGCGGTTCGATTTGCGATGCATGTAGTGCCATACGCCCGCTAATACTCCGACGAACTCGATACCCTTGCGATTCCAGCATTTTAGACAGCAGGCGCAAATTTTCTGGCGTATCATCCACAATCAGAATATCGCTCGATGGCAGGGCCAAGGATGATTGAGCCATTTAGCCCTCCAAAAAACCAGTAAGGTTAACGATCGCTTCTAGCTGAAAATTGTCAATTAGATAGGTCAGAGACATAGCCAAGTCTGACGATTGAGAGGGAATTTCAGCTACAAGGTCGTATAACGTTGCTTCATCGATAATAATTGCTGCTTCTCGTAGTCTAACCTGCCAGTCTCGGGGCATACAGCGCAAATCCTCGGAATTTAGAGGACGAATAGTCCCCACATTTGGAGAATCTATCGCATCTGCGTAGATATACTCTAAGTTTAAATGCTTGCCAATGCGCTGCAGCAGCACATCAGCTTGAAAGGGCTTGCTGAGGAAGTCGTCACATCCCGCCTCGAAGCTATCCTTGCGATCGTTGTGAAAGGCACTGGCCGTGAGTACTAGAATGATCGACCGCTTCTCGGCTCCTTCAGCTTGGCGAATCGCTCGCGTAGCTTCTAAACCATCCATGCGAGCCATTTGTAAGTCCATAAGCACCAAATGAGGCTGGCACTGAACCCAGAGGGCGATCGCTTCTTCGCCATCCACAGCCTCCCACACTTGAAAACCAACACCCTGGAGTAGCTTCACTAGCAATAAACGACTTTCCGCAACATCTTCTACCACTAAAATACGCACAGGATGGTGGTGCGGTTTCAGGGATACCACGGATTGTACTACCGGTTCTGGCTGTTCATCCACAGCATGGGCTAAGCCAAGGGGCACCACACAGGTAAAGGTGGATCCTTGACCAACCTCGCTTTGGACTGACAGTTCTCCTCCCATCATGCGGGCAAACTGGCGACTAATCGACAGCCCTAAACCACTACCTTCCGTAAATTGGCGAGTCCGCTCAGTTTGTTGAAAAGCATCAAAAATAGACCGTAGATCCTGGGGATGGATCCCAGACCCTGTATCGGTCACACAAAACTGTAGCCACACATGACCGACAATGCCGCTAAGGGACGGCGCAGTTAAAACATGGGAGACATGAACGGCTACGCGTCCCCGTTCCGTAAACTTCACAGCATTCCCTAGCAAGTTAATTAAAATCTGCCGCAGTTTACCTTGATCGCCATAGACCAACTGAGGTACATTGGGTTCCCACTGCACCGATAGATCTAAGCCTTGACGCTTGGCCTTTAGGGCAAACATTTCTTCAGTGGAGCGGAGGGTGCGATGCAGATCAAAACTGATGTCATGGAGCTCAACTTGCCCTGCCTCAATTTTTGACATTTCTAAAACGT
>DATNRH010001174.1 GCA_036703605.1 Candidatus Obscuribacterales bacterium
AGCGATCTCATCTGCAGCCTCCCCTGAAGGGATTGCAGATTTATTATCCCGACAAGGCATTGAAACTCGCATGACTCAGCAGGGGTGGAGTTTCTCAAAAGACCAGATTCATTTGGCGGGCAACCAGCTTGGACGACGTTATTCATTGAATTCAGTACAGCAGATGGTTGATCAGCAATCCCCGCAGCAATCCCAACAGACCGATTCAGCCCCATCTCCTCAAGACCGGCAGCGGCAGCGCCGTCTGACCATGCAGGACATGATGCGGGAGAGCGCTGAAGCGCAGGACGGTTCTGCACAACGGGAGCAATCCGCTCGTCAGCTCAATTCTATGGGTCAACGCATGATGCGAGACTCTGAAGACGTCGATGGCTTGACCATGATCGGGGGCGCAGTCGCTGCGGTTGGAACGGCGGTTGAACTTGGTGAGGCCTTTTCCCAGAAACTAGAGCAGGCCCGCGCAAAAGCTCAAGGCAAACGCGCTGTCGAACAGGTCAAACAACTCGAAGCCATTGGCGAGCGCACCACGGCTCTAGAGCAATCCCTCCTTGAACAAGCTCACCCAGGGCGATCGCTCAATCATCAAACTAGTACTGAACCACGGGAAGCCATTCCCAGCCCCGATGCTATTCCGTCTCCAGTTGAGGACAGCCTTCATTTAGCCCATGACCGGCTCACTGCCATTGGAGAACAGCTTGGGATTGAGTTAGACGATGTTGAACCCATTGAGCTAGATCCAACCGCGTCTACAGACCAGCAACTGGATCAGATGGATGAAGCGATCGCTCAGCTCGATCAGCGACTCGGCACCCTCGAAGAAGCGGTTGCCACCCTTACCCAGACGCCAGAAAAGCGAGGCGCTGAGATTGCTCAATCGTTAGAACAGTTTACGCAGGCGCGGATGCAATTCAGAGGTGAAACTGAACCAAGTGCTTTCAGTAGTTCAGCCGGTGTGGTGGCGCTGACCTATGAAGGATTTCAGGGACAGGATGCCCGGATTACCATTACCGACGCTGACTACGGCACAGTTTTTGAAGCAGCAAAACCAGCCGAGGGTGAGTGGGACACCCAAATCAATGAATTGCAGCCTCAACAAGTCAACATCATGACCCAACTGCCTCAATCGGTTGAAGACTACGGACAGTACAAACAAGGGCAGCAGATTGTCAGTGCCTTGCAAACGTTAACCCGTCAGGAATTTGAGGGCAATCTCGGGCAGATCGACTGGAGAAGCAAGGGATCCGGGTTTCGCTATCGCTTTGACATCGAACGCCAGGACGATGGCACTCAGACCATAACGGGACGAGATGCCAATCGTAAAACACCGGTCTTAAACGCCACTATTAGCCATGACAACGATATTTTTATCACCCAAAATGACATTCCTAATTCCCATAGCCAAGAGCTATTCCAACGTCGAGAACAGGCATTGACGCCGGAGCCCATTCCAGACAAGGCTTCCCAGACCATCATGCTGGGAGCACAGCCCCGGACATCCCGGACGAAAGAGCTGGAGTTGTAGGGCAATGTCGATGCCATTCACGACGAGATGCAGTAACAAGCAATGTCTATGACTTTTCTAAAACGGAACACACGCCAATCTAAAGCTGTTCACTTTCAGTTGTTATGGAACCGTATCACGCTCAATTCTAGTGAACTACGGTTGATTGTCACGTTAGCGGCCATTACAGGCTACATACTGCTAACCAGCCCAGAGGTCTTCATCACCGTAATCC
>DATNRH010001175.1 GCA_036703605.1 Candidatus Obscuribacterales bacterium
ACAGAGGAAGATGAAAGTGATACCCACAACGCCGCCTACCATCCTCCATTTCCGCGCGCTCTCATTCTAAGGAGATTGGCATGATCGTGAAGATGTAGGCCGACCCCGATGGTATGTGGTAGAGTACGGGCAGAACTTAACGTATATGACTTCAGCAACAAGTAGGGCGACTTTCTAACCCAGCTAGACTGTACTTGTCTCAATAATACAGTTTTAACGGAGCGCTGTAGCGTACCCAATGCCCTCACACAGTGCCACCCGAACACCACCCACTGCTATCAGCTCTTCCCCGAGGCAATCTACACTGAGGAAGAGGCTCTTGTGATCCTATCCAATCTCACCGATCCACTAGCGCAGAATCGCACTCCATATCTTGTCACCTTAACGTCATTTGGTAATCTCACACCAACTGATGAAGCAGAAGAGCAGGAGTTTGTCAAGGCTATAAGCACACGTGTAGGTATTGATGTTCCCTACTTGACGGGTGGCCGCCAAAACAATGGTGAGCATAACATTCAATGGGCAAATGGCCCTGAAACAGGCTGCCCCTTCCGAAATACCCTGAGTGGTGAATTCGCGCCGGTGGAGTATCAAAACCTCGATGACGAAGTAACGGGCGGTGTAACAAACTGGAAGAATATTTTTGTAATGCCAAGGCAGGACTATAGGTACCGTCTCGGTGTGTAACGTGTTAGATGGGAGGACTATGAACCAGGAAACCTCAGTGCCAGCTGTACAGACCCGGAATGTCGATACAGAGCAGCTTTTGTAGTCGAATGGGGCGATACCAACTTTACGTGCGATTGCTTTAATAATACCATCGCGTAGCCAGCCTTCTGACGTACAGTACTTCGCTTTGCGTTCCCAGCGTTGTGTGTTGGAATGTGACAGGCCATTGCTATCAGTATAACCCGGTTTACCTCAGCGAACCAGACGCTGTCGCAGCAGCAGCAGCCCGGTATGCCCACTCTTTGATGAGCAGGAGTTATGGTGGAGATATCGGCTATCTTGCAGTTCCGAACAGTCCTGAGGAGGATCAGTTTTTGCGGGACCTCCGTCTGCGCTCGAGCATTGGCTCTGCTACCTGGATAAGCGGCATGACCACGGAGAATACCTCCTTGTGGTATTTCAATTCTGGTACTCGGGACACCTAGCTCACGGTTTCAGGTGCGGAGAACGGTTGCCCCTTCTATAACAACCGGGCAGACATCGGGTGTGCAGAGGATATTCACTGCAATTTTGAGTCCAGCCAGCCCAATAGTGAAGAATATGAGGTACAATGAACTCTCTGATGAATTCAGTTTACCTGGAACGAGCTTACTACGTCTTCAGCAAACTGGTGGCATGATCGTGAGGCGTATAGGAGTTGCGGAAACAGCAGCTGTCCTGTCCTTCGTCCATCTTTCATTGAATTTCGAGAGGTGAGATATAGCCTTGCTCAGTCCTGAGGATCCCTTTATTTGTGGTTGCATGAATGGCACTACCTATATCCCCCCGGTTTGAGTTCCGGAGGCCCAATGTCGCCCTAATGGGCACTGTTACCAGGTTGGAAGGCAAGCTCATTCCCCAGGTTATCATGACGCCCATGAACCAAGCTGATGCCAGGGCTTTTGCTAGTAGTCTTGCCGATCCCCTAAACATGGGTCGCACGGCCTATCTAGCCACCCTAACCACCA
>DATNRH010001176.1 GCA_036703605.1 Candidatus Obscuribacterales bacterium
AGAATGCTCTCCTACCAAACCACGAGGCGAACCCCGCGGAGTTCACAGCTTCGGTACGACGCTTGAGCCCCGTTGAATTGTCGGTGCCGGACCGCTTGACCAGTGAGCTATTACGCTTTCTTTAAAGGGTGGCTGCTTCTAAGCCAACCTCCTGGCTGTCTGGGCGTCTCCACATCCTTTTCCACTTAGCACAGATTTTGGGACCTTAGCTGGCGGTCTGGGTTGTTTCCCTCTCGACAATGAGGCTTATCCCCCACTGTCTGACTCCTGCGCATTGCATCACTGGCATTCGAAGTTTGGTTGGATTCAGTAACCCGGTAAGGCCCCTAGTCCATCCAGTTCTCTACCACCGCTAACGATCATGTGAGGCTAGCCCTAAAGCTATTTCGGGGAGAACGAGCAATAACTGGGTTTGATTAGCCTTTCACCCCTACGCCCAGCTCATCCAAGCTGTTTTCAACCAACATTGGTTCGGGCCTCCACGCACTGTTACGTGCGTTTCACCCTGGCCAGGCGTAGATCACCCAGCTTCGCGTCTAATCCCAGCAACTAGTCGCCCTATTCGGACTCGCTTTCGCTTCGGCTCGCTTAACGCTTAACCTTGCTGCTGAGATTAACTAGCCGGCTCATTATGCAAAAGGCACGCGGTCGGGCATTGCCTCCCATTGCTGGGTGGCCATAGCCCTTCCACTGCTTGTAGACATACGGTTTCAGGTACTATTTCACTCTCCTCTCGGAGTTCTTTTCACCTTTCCCTCACGGTACTTGTTCACTATCGGTCGTCGATGAGTATTTAGCCTTGGGAGATGGTCCTCCCGGATTCCCACAGGGTTCCACGTGTCCCGTGGTACTTGGGAAACGGCCAGGAGCCTGATCAGCTTTCGTCTACGGGGCTGTTACCCTGTATCGCCGACCTTTCCAGATCGTTTGACTAGCCGCCAGGTTTGTAACTCCTTGGCCCTTCCGTAACAGAGCCAGGCCGTTCCCGCTACCCCTCTGGCGCAACGCTTACGGGCTTGACACGCCAGAGGTTTGGGCTGTTCCCTGTTCGCTCGCCGCTACTGGGGGAATCGCATTTGCTTTCTCTTCCTGGGGGTACTGAGATGGTTCACTTCCCCCCGTTACCCTCTCACTCCCTATGGATTCAGGAGTGGATTCCCGGACGTTACTCCGGGCTGGTTACCCTATTCGGAGATCCCCGGATCATAGCTTGCGTGCAGCTCCCCGGGGCTTATCGCAGCTTGCTGCGTCCTTCATCGTCTTCCTGCGCCAAGGCATCCACCGTACGCCCTTAGTAGCTTGACCACAGAATTCGATATTCGTGAGTGCTACTCAGACGATTGTAGCTTACGCATTTCTACCCATACGATTCGATTGTCAAAGAGCTG
>DATNRH010001177.1 GCA_036703605.1 Candidatus Obscuribacterales bacterium
TACCTCGGTACGATCCCACCTTGCCCAATCTTGGCCTTCTACCCCCTCCCTTGCCTTACGAGCCCTCGCCCTACTAACCTCTACCTCGCCGACCCCTACCTCGCCCTACTACCCGACCTTGCCTCCTACCTGTCTACTGCCCTACCTTGCCCCAACCTGTAGCTCCCCTCCCCAGCCCTGCATTTACCTAGTTAACGCCACCTTTACCATTCTCACCCCTAGAACCCCCACAGCTCGGCACGCCATAGACTTCTGGAGGAGTAACCGCCATTTATGGTCTGATGCAGAAATAGGCCCTGCAGAGGACAGTAGCGATGGAGCTGACCTTCCTGCCCCTGTGGCCCCTGTCGCCCCTTCCGTACAAGGATATACTGCCATCAATTCCAAGAGACGTGCCCTCCTGATTAGTGGCATCCCAATTGAGCTTGTCTACCTCGAAGGAGATGAAAAAGGAACCCAACTCCTGCTTGATATGCTGAAGGTGCCACTTTGCTGATCTAAGGAACGCCTTGTTTCCGTTGCTGCTGAACTGAAAGCGTCACTAGATGCCCGCTTACTTGCCACAGGAGCAGCTCGCCCTCGAAACAGGTACAGGGCCATTCTTGACTCCAGTGACACCTATCAAAGCACTGAACTTGTACGCGTTCACCCTGGGCCTGCTAGCAATTTGCCTACTCGGGTACTATTTCATTTGCTCCACCTCTCTGCCCGCCTATCCCCTCCTTCCGTACTTCACCATGCCTTGACCCATTAGACCGGATTTCGTGCCAACAGATCCAAGGCTAGGAAACAGGTTGCTCAGCCTAGCCATCCCTCTGAATCCAATCCACGTCAAGAACACTTAGAGCCCAGTGCTGTCTTGGTTGTTGCTGAAGACAGCGAACCCATGAGTAATCAAGTTGAAGAACTTGTTGGTCTCCTTTCAGGCGACGATGGCAACCCACCTGGTCATAGAATTTATGCTGCTGGTCTTCCAGCTACCAAAAGACGTCTCACTAAGAAGCAGCAGAAAGAACAGCAATCAAAAAAAGCCAAAATAAGTGCAATGCAGCAACGGTTTGAGGAGGAAGAGACCATAGCTCAGAGGTGGAAGCAGCAGGCGGAGCAGTCAGCACAACTTGCCAGAAGCTACAAGACCACTGGAAAGGGCTCCACCGACCTACCCCCACGTCAGAGAAAACCACCTTCTGCCAGCAATGACTACATGTGACTGTGTTAGCTTTTATGAGGCCCAGTAAATCTTGTTTCTTTTTTC
>DATNRH010001178.1 GCA_036703605.1 Candidatus Obscuribacterales bacterium
GAAGGATAGCTTAAGCAATGTTGCGTCAATAACGTTCACAGTGATAGGCGTTAGCGATGTTCACACTGAGGATGGCTTGATGGTGGATCAAGGGTGCCCTAACGTCATCCAGTCTATCCGTTCTAGATATGAAAGACACACTCTTCACCCGCAATACAGTTTTTCCCTGTCACTAGGATCGCATAGCTTCCTAGCAAAGGTTGCATCGGGTTTACTCCAAGATCGATGGAGCAGGTTTGTATCCCTAGTATCCTAGCGTTGTCAGGGACGTTGTGGCTCAGGTCGTTAAAATTGTCTTGGAAATTCTACAGGATGAGCACCTCGTCTCTGGCTACCTACTCGTTTAGGCTAGGCGTAAACAGAATATCATTCACCACAAATGGGGCATCAGACATCAGCGCTACCTGGTGCATATTGGGCCCGATCGCATCGAGGGTTAAACAAGGCAAGGGGAGGGTTAAGTCTCGATGCTGGTGGAGCGATCGCTTGCCGTGAACAGCATGGCGGGCAATCACTTTGCCCTGGGCATCAAGGGCAACCAGGCTAATTTGGCGCAGACCGATCACCGAGGCGCTAATGTGCAGCACGCTGGGGGAAAACCGCAGGATGAGCGACGTGTGTCCTGCCGTGGGCATGAGCACCAAGGGGTGAGCGTAGTGGGAAAAGGCGGGGTTGGTAGGCGATAGGGCGATCGCCTGTTCGAACTGAATGCCATGGTCTCGATATTGATCTTGAACACGCTCAAAGGGGCTAAGCGTGTTAAACGATAGATGTACCGTTGCTTTTGCGGTTTTTGTCGTTGACATGGCCGGATGCACGAGTGAAGATTTTCGAGGATTCATGACGTTCTGTGACAATGATGTCGAGATAGATGGTAGGGAGATGTGGGTGGCGATCGCGTAGGTTCTCCTCTCTAGGGATATCTACGGATTGATACTCAGGTCTACACCTTAGGATTTCGTAGTTTCCGGCATAGCCGCTTGGAGCTGTGGCACTTTGTCAGGTGGTTGTCCGGATGGAACGATGGCGGCAGGGTGAAATCTTGGGTGGCGATCGCCGCCATGGTTCTCCAGACAGTGACCCTTAAGGATCTTGGTTGTTGTCGTCAATGAAACCCAGCCTTGGCAACCTCGTGACGGCGTGTGCCAGTCGGCTGAGTTGTCTAAGTTGTCTAGGGCAGGGGCGATCGCTTTGATGGGGTTTACGGTATGGTTGAGGTCAGATTTTAGTGCAAGCAACTTCACCATGACCGGATACTTGACCACCCATGTTCTTGATACCGCCCACGGCTGCCCAGCAGCGGAGGTAGCGATCGCCCTTTGGAGCATTTCAGCCGAAGGCGACCGTCTCTTCCTCGCCCAGGTCACCACCAATGATGACGGCCGCACCGATGCTCCCTTGCTGAGCGACAGCAGTTTTAAGGTAGGTACCTATGAGCTGGTCTTTTCCGTAGGCAGCTATTTTGCGCAGTTCAACCAAGCAGCTCCCAATCCACCGTTTTTGGATGAGATTCCCCTGCGCTTCAGTGTGGCGAATTCCGCTGCCCACTATCATGTGCCATTGCTGGTCTCCCCCTGGTCCTATAGCACCTATCGCGGTAGCTAGTACTCTGAGACGGACGTAACCCGCCTAGTTGCTAAGGCAGAAACCCTTGTGTGTCCTGGAATTCCTTTTCGTTTTTCTGTCTTCGTTTTTCTGTCTTGCGGTACTAGTTGGGCATATGTAGCGATGCCCATTTAAAACACGAGAGGCGCAGCCTGGGCTGCGCCTCTCTTCGGTATGCTACCGGTACTACTGGAACTATCCATAGTGGATTCTAAATGGCCTCAATTCGATAGGATTATGCAAAGGGGGAGGCGATCGCCATCCGTTTGCGGGTAAACCAGTTGCCCGACGAAGGTTGAACCGGCTTGTCTGTATCAGACGACTGCGATGGATCTGCACCGGGTTGGGTAGCAAACACCAGCATCGAGTCACTAGGACGCACAACCATTTCTTGACGAGCAAGTGCATCGCGCCATTGCCGTCCCTTTTTCCATGCACGCAGCTTGGTAACAGTCCAGCGGGGATTCACCGTATATCCAGCAAACCCAGCTCGTAGGGCGGCGTGGTTGGCGGCAGGAATGGAGGTGCGAACATACACGCCGGGTGTTAGTTCAACCACCGTGAAGTTAGACTGGGTCGAGACGTTAGACGCCGAGATAGTGTGAGACATGGACTTCACTCCTTCTCTATTCAATTGACTAGGTACATCTATCGACCATCATACCCCCGTATTACAAATTATTGCACTGCGCAACATGGCGTAACTGGGATGTAAACCTTGCGGGTGTTAGGATACGGATGGTCTCCTAAGGTCTTCACTCCATTTCATCTCTGTTCAGGATAGGTTAAAGCGTGTTAGGCAATCTTCACCACTATGCCAGAATTTTGCAGCGGTTTTGGGGAGCAGCAATCGCGGTTGAGCTGGAGTATCGAGTCAATGTTGCGATCGCCGCTCTGAGCAGCCTACTGGGTATGAGTGGCAGCCTATTTGGGCTGTTTTTGTTTTACCAGCAAGACTATACCTTCGAG
>DATNRH010001179.1 GCA_036703605.1 Candidatus Obscuribacterales bacterium
ACATTGTCTCGACCCTTCAGTCTCTAAACCTGATCAAGTAAGGCGAGCTAGCTCTCACCCGTTCAGATACTGGAAGGGCCAACACATAATCTCAGTCACTCCCAAAATCATTGAAGAACACATGCGCAATATGTCCAAGCAAGCTATCACAATAGATCCCGCCGCTATCCACTGGGCTCCTCTGCCTGAGTCTGCCAAGAAGGGCTTTTGATCTCGCTCATTGCCACCACACCAAGCATAAAACGTTCCCATCTCTCTGTAGGACATGTCTCTCGATGAGTTTTAGGATAGGGGGATAGCAGCACTGTAGGCTGGAGCATGGGAGAGTTTGCGCGCAGCTTGAGAACTGGCCCGCCAAAGCTTCAGTTTTTGAGCAAACCAAATTGAACATATTAACGTTCTCCAACAACTTATGGAGCCATACCCACCGGAGCTCCGTCAGGTAGTTGCTACATAGCCTGATCCTCAGCTTTGGCCACCCCCTGTTGCCCTACTAGGACCCGAAGCTCTCACAACGGCTTTAAAACAGTGGATGCCATCTAAAAACTGGGGAACTATTGATGGAATCAGAGATCTCTTCACGGTTCAGACCTACTCCAATTTGGATGACCTGCCCAATTTATCTAAGGCTAGTGCAAAGGCCAATGAATCAACAGGGTATGCAAAACTACTAACTTTAGGTTAATCAGCGCCCATTGGCTGTATAAGCATACGCATGTTATTCCAACGAGCATCGCGGCTTTGTTCCCATGGCCGACCGCCGACAAAAGCCCCTCTGAGTTAGAGAAGGAGATTGCGAGCACTGTTGATGAGCTGAAGTAAGTTGTCAGCAGCTAACCCAGCAGAAGGCGGATAGGAAAGCGGGGAACCACCATAGTGGTAGTGCTGGTGGTCTCAGATCCCACCCATCACAAGGAGGCCTCAGAGCACGTCAATACGATAAGAAAGTTGACAGACCTAGCTCTCAAGTCGGTGCTGGTGTGGAACACACAAGAGGAGGACAAAGCGCAAGAGGAAGCGGGAACGAG
>DATNRH010001180.1 GCA_036703605.1 Candidatus Obscuribacterales bacterium
CACCTATTTTGTCCAAGACGATGGAGCTGGTTTTGATATGACCTATGCCAACATGCTCTTTGGCGTATTTCAGCGATTACACAATACCCATGAGTTTCCCGGTACAGGTATTGGCTTAGCTACAGTTCAGCGCGCCATCCACCGCCATGGTGGGCGGGTTTGGGCAGAGGGGCAGGTTGAGCAAGGCGCAACCATTTATTTCACATTACCCTTCACACCCATCACCACCGGGGGTAATAGGTCATGACATCTCTCCGCGCTATTCTTCTGGTTGAAGACAATCCCGATGATGAGCGATTGACGATTCGGGCCCTGCGGCGCAGCAATATTACCAACGAGATCGTCGTAGCCCACAATGGTGAAGAAGCCATACAGCTACTAGCTACTATCGAGCCATTACCCTGTGTGGTGCTTCTTGATCTGAAATTACCTAAGATCGATGGGCTAGAGGTGCTGCGACAGATTCGAGGCAGCGATCGCACCCGTCTTTTAGCCGTGGTGGTGCTCACGTCATCTAGTGAAGACCGCGATATTGTAGAAAGCTATAGTCTAGGGGCTAATAGCTATGTACGGAAGCCGGTTGAGTTTGATCAGTTTAACGAGGCGGTACGGCAATTAGGGCTGTATTGGGCACTAATCAATGAAAAACTGCCAGGAGGGTTGTAGTTTATGGGAGACGCTCTACATGCGCTAATCGTTGAAGATTCAGAAGATGATGCTCTGTTGGTATTACTGTCCCTGCAGGCAGGCGGTTTTACCGTCGTTTGGGAACGGGTGCAAACTGCAGAGGAGCTAACGGCAGCGCTAGAACGACGGGTTTGGGATGTGGTCATTTCAGACTATCGTTTACCTAGTTTTAGTGCGCCTAAAGCCCTAGGCATCATTAAGCAAACCCATCGAGATATGCCATTTATTGTGGTATCTGGAACGATTGGCGATACAGCGGCAGTTGAGTTGATGAAGGCCGGGGCCCATGATTATTTAATGAAGGATAACTTAGTGCGCCTGCCGGAAGCCGTGCGCCGAGAACTTCGAGAAGCTCAAGTTCGTTTAGATAATCGGGAGACCATGACAGCCCTGGATTTTGCCCAGGAGCGCCTGCAGCTAGCTCTTGAGGGCTCGGGGATTGGTCTGTGGGATTGGTCGGTGCAAACAGGGGATGTCACGCTGAATGAGCGTTGGGCAGAAATGGTGGGCTATCGTTTAGAGGAGATAGAGCCGCTCAGTATCCAAACCTGGTCAGATCACGTCCACCCAGATGACCTGCCTTGGGCCCAGCAACTAGTTGATTCCCATCTGCGGCAGGATAGTCCTCGCTACAGTTGCGAATTACGCATGCGTCATCGGGATGGGCATTGGATATGGGTCTTGGATCAGGGCAAGGTAGTCGAATGGGACGAGAATAACCAGCCCCTGCGCATGATTGGTACGCAGATGGACATTACCGATCGCAAGCAAGCGGAGCTACGGTTAGCGCTGCAAAGTTCAATTTTGGAGCGTATTGCTAAGTCTGATCCCTTGCCAGATATTTTAGATGCTTTGGTACGCGGTATTGAAGAACAGTTGGGCGATGGTTTTTGTTCGGTGTTGCTTTGTGATGGTGAGGGTCAATTACACTATGGAGCGGCACCAAATTTACCATCATCCTATAACCAAGCTATCAATCATGTGACTATTGCTGAGGGCATAGGTTCCTGTGGCACGGCGGCGGCGCGCCGGGAAGTGGTCATTGTGTCTGACATTGCCACAGATCCGCTTTGGCAAGATTTTCGGGAATTAGCATTATCCCACGGACTGTGTTCCTGCTGGTCAGCGCCAGCGATCGCTAGTACTGGAGAGGTGTTGGCTACCTTTGCCGTGTATTATCGTGACAGTCGTCATCCTCGCTCTCAGGACTTAGAGAGCATTAA
>DATNRH010001181.1 GCA_036703605.1 Candidatus Obscuribacterales bacterium
CGCTTCTGTGGGCAGTTGTTTGGCAACCAAGACTCTTGGTCTGTCTACACAGACATGAACCACCATAGTCGTGAACAAGTGGAACAGCTTTTATCGCCCTTTATTATAGAAGTCTTTGAGGAGGAAAATCACCTAGGTAAAACTGCTTTAGGAGAAGATAAGCACTGGCATATTTTTAACATCGTGGCCCGGAAGCGCTAGATCTGCTTATAGCTTGAGTCAGATAAACTAGGACATTCAGAGCTTGGGGGATTTTGAACCCGTGTAGGTGGGTTTGGTCTGTATAGCCGCGATGTTAGTTGCCGGAACTCTGGAACTTGTTATAAAAAAGTTTAGTTCAGGGTATTGCTGGATAGCAGGATGAACTGCCCTCATCCCCAACCCTTCTCCCTAGGGAGAGGGAGCTAAAATTCTTGTCCTTTTTCCTTTTGGGAAGAGGTGAGGGTAGAGGGTACGAACGCCCAGTTCAGTTAGTGAATAGTCTCTGAGGTAGATGCCGATGTTGCATTTGAGCTAGGTCAATGGCAGGGGTGCAAGACCAAAGGTCATCTAGGGAGCGATCGCTTTTCTGTTGGACTACTTGATGGATATCAGGTGCAAGGGTTGTAATAATCCGCTGAGCGTGAATATGTCCCACGGCACCTAGGCGAAGGGCAACGCCAGCTAATCCGGTTAACCAGCTATGTAAATAAGCAAAAACTACATCATCCGCTTGAAGTCCTGCGGCTCTCCCGACGACAGCAAATACAATGGGATGTAGTCCATGCATCTGGTGCTGCAAGACATCAGCCTGGAGGATATCCAGTTGCTCATCGGGCCAGGTAGATCGGGCCACCATCAGCAAGGCATGGCCACTTTTTTGCTGGGCCTCTCTTGCAGACTGCACTAGGGTATAGGCAAAGAGCATTTCATCGGCTCGTCGCACCTGGTTGAGGTCGCCCACTACACTAGCGTGATGGGCCGCCAAGAGGGCTACAACATCCGATGATCCTACTTTGTTGTGCAATAGTATCTGTAGGTAGGTTTTCACATCCTCAGGCGATCGCACCTGCCCTGACTGAACTAGAGACTCTAGTCCATGGGATAAGGTAAATGATCCGGAGGGAAAGAACGAATCTGAAAGCTGCATGAGCGCCAAACGGCGATCGCAATCCTGGGTGGTGATAGATGGGGTCATGGGTGGGTGTGGGGAGAGGACGGTAGGGGATAATCCAGCGATCGCATCCCGTATTCAATCACTAATCCGGGAATATGGAGATGTTGCAGGGTGGTTTCAATCACGGAGCGATCCACAACGAGCTGGACATAGATGGTCTGATCCACGATCGACATGGGCCAATGGTGATTGCCGAGGGTATAGCCCAGCAACACGAGCTGTTGAGCACAATCTGTGGTGTCTTGGGTGAATCGCAGGATCATCACGTCGGGGATTTGCATATGGATCAACAGCAGGCGACCCTTCTCGGTTTTAAATAGATCTCCTTCCCTCAGCGACCAGCCCCGATCTTTGATAATCCCAACCTGCCTACCAGCAGACTCTACGGTAATTCGACTTTTGCGACAATCATCTTCAGTGAGCTCCACCTCAATACAGCATCCTTCTGCACGGGCAAGGGCTACCTGCTGCTGAAGGACGGGATCGTCCAACATGTTGCCTAGATAGTGCTGAGCGATGATCGTCATTTGGGCACCTCGGGTAAGGGCGACTGTCCTTCTAGGAGCCTCACCGCGTTTAGGGCTTGGTCAAAGCAGCGTTTGATTCGGCTGATGCAGTCGGCGGTGGCCCGAATCACGAACCCGTTGCAGTTTGGTAAGGACGAATAGCTAGCCTCTATTGTAGCAGCAGGCTGGTTAGCGCATACTTGCCCAAGGACTGCTTCAAGCTGAGCCTGCTCAATATTGGGATAGATGAGCAGGAGAGTCGCTAAAATTGGCTGACGGGCAAAGAGAGGGCTGTGGCAAAAGGGATGGGATTGCCCCTCTAAGCGCAGAGCATCACCGAGGATTAATCGTCCGTCGGGGGAGGACACCGTGAGCCGACTGGAATAGTGGTTAAACTGATAATATTCCTGCCGCGCTAAGCGACCAGGTACAATAATCTCGCTGAGGCACAGTCGTGCGCTGGGATGCAGGGTAATCTGGGTGTGCTGGTTTAACGTAGATTCGTGGTAGAGAATCAGCGGTTCTGGCAAGAACTCTAGGCTACCGCCTGCGCCAACTTGAAGGATATAGTCCACCGTTGCCGGTCTGTCAGATGTGGGCATTCGATGGACTTTGGTAGCAGCTTGATCGGTGAGATAAAGATGGGCTTGGGCATCCACCTGGACACCAATACGAAAGCGATCGCCCTCCATCAAACCCGGTGAGGTATTCATGAGATAGACATAGGCGCGATCGCTCTGTGCCTGGTCTATCTGTGCTTGATCTACCTGTGCCTGATCTACCTGCTCTTGATCTAACCGAAAGACATTGGAGACCCGAAAGGGATGGGTGGTATATTGCCGAGATACAAAGCTTTGCCGATGGCGATCGCACTGCACCCGCAGGTAGACATCAAAATCAGTGACGGCTCCTAGTCCATGGCTAGGGTGAGGGATCTGAGACTCCTGTAGGGACGGAGATCGATGGATAGATGGGTCAAGTTGATAAACCATGACTAGGCAACATCTGTTTTAGGATGATCTGAGCGGTGAAACAGGAGTTTTTCGTCAATGAAGTCCAGTACCTGCTCTAGTCCCTCGCCGGTTTTACAGTTGGTGTAGGCGATGGGCTTATGGCAACGACGTTCGGCAGCGTCGCGGCGGATCACCTCTAGATCGGCACCCACATAGGGGGCAATATCAATTTTGTTGATCACCACGAGATCTGCCTGCATAAATCCTGGCCCATTTTTGCGAGGAATATCATCCCCAGCGCCTACATCTAAGACAAAGATATAGGCATCAATCAGATCGTAGCTAAAGGTAGAGGCTAAGTTATCGCCGCCACTTTCCACAAAAATTAGATCAAGCTGGGGGTAGTTCTGTTCCAAAGCAGCGATCGCCAATAGATTCATGGTGGGATCTTCACGAATGGCTGTATGGGGACAGCTCCCGGTTTCGACGCCAACAATCCGTTCCTGGGGCAAAAATCCCTTACGCTTGAGGCGATCGGCATCTTCCTGGGTGAGCAGGTCATTGGTGACCACCGCCACCTCAATGCCCCGCTGGGTCAGCAAGGGGACTAAACATTCCAGCAGGGCGGTTTTGCCGCTGCCCACTGGGCCACCCACCCCCAACCGCGCTACAGATGGTTTCATAGTCATTCCTATCCGTCGTTTCTATCGAAACATGTACAGCCGTCCTAGGGGAACGGATTGAGCCGGTTCACACGTGGCCAATTGTCCATCAACGCGCACCTGAAAGGTATCCGGATCCACTTCAATGGCCGGACAAGCGTCGTTACGTACCATATCTGCTTTGGAGAGCGATCGCGTTCCTCTCACGGGCAGCAACTGCTTCTGTAAACTTAGGCGATCGGCTA
>DATNRH010001182.1 GCA_036703605.1 Candidatus Obscuribacterales bacterium
GTTTGTTCGACAAAGCGCAAAAGCTTCGCACCTTGCCCCTGCCGCTGATGCGCTGGGTGGACCCCAATCAATTGAAGATTCCACGTGCCATCGGTCATCCGCTCAGGTTCACAGTAGGCTAAGGCTACTAGACCATTGTCATCATCGGTTACCCAGAACGGAGAAGGGGTATTGCTTAGATGAGGGATGAATTCACTGAACTAACCCTTGCATCATGGATTGTTCAGAAATGGATTCATCTCAGAAACCAGCAATGCCGGAGAAGGTTTGCCCTAATGGGGGCGCAATGGTTGACTTATCGGGGGGGGCTTAATCCCTGTCAATATTAGGGCGATCGCAGATTTGGTGAGTCGCTCAATGGCTTCTGGGGTGAATCACGCAAACTCTAGTCGCACGTTTTGCCTATTCGGCTGTGCAAGGATGCGGCGGGTTTCGGCATCAGTAGACTGCCGGTTTTGGGCGGCTAGGTGCGATATCAGCGGACTGCCAGTCTTAGGCGGCTAGGTGCGATCGCAGTGCACTCACAGCCACCGGTTGCGCCTAGGCCCAGTTGGTCTGCTGTACCGTCGGGTCTGCTTGGACAACGCTTACGGTCAGACGATGGGCCAGGGCCACACCCAAAGCCAAGCCGACAGTCATCACGTTCAACGCTTTCCTATTCAATGCTTTCATAGAGACTCCTCAATTCCGGCCTGCTGCCGGATCAACCAAATTCCTGTGGTCAGGCCGTAGGCGGCCCAGCCCAAACCATTCACCAGCCCCACCAGCAGGCTGGGCAAGCTTTGACACAGCAGGGCGCACAGGGCCGCACTCCCCGCCCCCTGCAATGCCCCGCCCAGCAGACTCACCAGCAACCAGCTCCAGGGCGTTGGCACAACCTGCCCAGTTGGGAATCGACCGTGTTGTTGCAAAATCCATCCCTGGGCCAGGGCCATGCCCATCACGACTAGGGGTTCCCGCACCAAGTTGAGCCAGAAGACCTCCCACAGTCCAAAGGCCTGCCACAGTAGGACTGCCACCGACTGGTAGACTCCGCTCAGCGCTATCACACCCAGGGTGCTCACTATCCAGCCCAGGGCACTAGCAAGGGGCCACCACCGAAAGCCACCCTGAGATTTCAGCACCAGCCACTGGGCCGTACCCACAATGGCCCCCGTCAGCACTAGGGTGGCCATAAATTGCAGGCCGTTGTTTTCCAGCAGGCCGACGACAAAGCCGCCGAGGAAATTTGCGCCCACCCAGAAGACGAGAAAACGAGGGATGCTCACTGGGGAGGCGATCGTAGATTGTCGATTCATAGCCGCAGTTCCTCCATGATAGTGGCCAGGTGAGGTTCAAAGGTGGCTAAGTCATTTGCGTCCGAGAAAGACCCGCTAGGGTCGCCGCTGATGACACCAGTGACGAAGACATAGACCCGATCGCCATCGGTGGCCACGTAGCCCACGGTGCGATCAAACACCTTGCCATTGGGATGGGTGATGGTGTAGCCGTAGCGCAGACCTGGCAAACTGCCGACCCTAGCGGGTTCTGGCGATTCTGCCGAGAACTGAAGGTTGGGATCAGCCCCGGCGCGATCGCTTTCCATCGCTGCGTAGTGATCCGCCACCCAGATTTCGAGAAACTGCCGCTGGGCCGCTGATGTGGGGGGCACTCCCCCTGGCAAATCCGCCGCGCTGAGGGGATGGCTAAAGCGCTCGACAGTGCCGAGAATCTCGCCGTTGGCAGTGACGCAGAGCAGTACCGGATTTTCGCAGGGTTCTACCTGCCAGTTTTCAGGAGCCGAGGTTGGCCCCAAGAGGTCGGCCCAGCCTGTGATCGCACCATCAACCGCAGCGGGCGCTTCTGCTATAGGAGCCGGCGGCGGTGCCCCAGTGCAGGCGGGCAACACCATACAGAACAGAACCATACCGGCCACAATCGGGAGTCGTGGAGAGAATTTCATAATGGTGGAGAAAAAAAGGCATTGGCGGAATTTGCCGTCACTTGATACAAGCAACCCTGCCAAAACCGAGGATAGGGGTAGCCTGTCTTCCCTGACCGATGGCAATTGCCCTGGAACGACGGAAAATAAGGCTATTACAGTACCTCACCGACGACAAGGATGATTCCTGACGCTGGCGGTTAACGTCTATTATGCTGAGTGGCAAGTTGTTTGCCCCTGCTGTTTCCAGAATTGAAACTGCTTACTATCGCAGACCCAACAGTGGTGGCGGCCTCTGCCATCAGGTGCTATTGGCAAGCTCTCTAGCCGTGGGGCTATGGGGCGGTAAACCTGACGCCATGATGGTGGTCAAGACTGCAATGCCGTTTGCGATCGCTCCTTCATCACCTGCACTACCGGGCCTTTGTGGCTGAAGTAGAAGAGGCTATTGTCGGCTCTGCGGGAGGGCAGCGGTTCGCCGGGCTGTATCCCTGGATTATCTTCCCCAGCGATCGCCAATACGGCTACATCTGGGGCGTCTATGTGGAGCCTGACTATCGCCATCGGGGCATCGCCACCCGGCTGATCCAGCTTGTGGTGGAGCATTTACAGGGCATTGGCTGCACCAAAGTGGTGCTAAACGCTGCCCCCAAGGCCCGCCCACTCTATCAGCGACTGGGCTTCAGCGACAGCAATTTGATGGAACTCGATCTGCGGGAAAAGGCAGAAGGATGAAGGCAGAAGGATGAATAAAAGGCTAAGCAAGCAATTTATTTATCTAACATGTTCTAACCAAATTGCCTACAGCTCTAAATTCAACCCAACTACCATGATGCTTTCCCTGATTTCAGAATTTAACCATTTAGCAGACTACCTTGCCCCCTCAGCGGTGATTGACTGGCAACATTCGAGCATTTCGACGTTAGGGAAATCTTTAACCCAGTGCATTTCCTCCGTTCCAGACCAAATCAGGGTGGTGTACAAGTGGGTGCGCGATCGCATTTCCCACACCTGCGACATTGGCGATCCGCGCGTCACCTGCACCGCTTCCGAAGTGCTGCACCAGGGCCACGGCTTCTGCTTTGCCAAGACCCATCTGCTGGCGGCGCTGCTGCGCAGTTGCAGCATTCCCACCGGCTTTTGCTACCAGCGTCTGGTGTTCGACGATGCCCAGCCCGATCGATTTACCTTGCACGGCCTGAATGCAGTTTATCTGGTAGAGCTACGCCGCTGGGTGCGATTAGATGCCCGAGGCAATAAACCAGGGGTGCAAGCAGAATTTTGCTGGCATCGCGAACAGCTCGCCTTCCCCATCCGCCCCCGCTGCGGCGAAGTGGACTATCCCAACCTCTATGTCGAGCCGCATCCCAACATCATCACTGCTTTGCAAACCTACTCCACTGCCCAAGTCCTAATCGCCCATCTCCCTGCCACGCTTTAATATCCCTCTCTCTCATTAGGAACTCTCACCCATGGCTCAGTCCTCTACCCCTCGCACCCAAGTCAAACGCGTCCCTCAACGGGCCAGCTACGATCCTCAACAGATCTACGACATTCTCGATGAAGGGCTGATCTGTCATCTGGGCTTTGTTGTCGAAGGGCAATCCTTTGTGATTCCTACCGCCTATGGCCGCTTGGAGGACAAACTCTATATCCACGGTTCCCCCGCTAGCCGCCTGCTGCGTACTCTAGATCAAGGAGTGGAGGTGTGCCTGACAGTGACGCTGCTGGATGGGCTGGTGCTAGCGCGATCGGCCTTTCACCACTCGATGAACTACCGCTCGGTGGTGCTGTTTGGCACTGCAACTCGGGTGGATGACCCGACCGAAAAGCTGACGGCGCTCAAGGCGTTTACCGACCATGTGGTGTGCGATCGCTGGTCGGAGGTACGCCCTCCCAATCCCCAGGAGCTGGACGGAACCCTGGTGCTGGCCCTACCCATCGCTGAAGCCTCGGCCAAGGTGCGCACGGGCCCACCGATTGATGCGCCCGAGGATT
>DATNRH010001183.1 GCA_036703605.1 Candidatus Obscuribacterales bacterium
CAGGGCAATATACTGCTGGAAGTAGATTTCCAAGAGGATGTGCCAGATAACCAATACCAATGGTATGTAAAAAAAACGCCAGTATTGCAAGGAACAGCCATCGAAGGAGCGACAGGAACAAGCTACCAAGCGACAAGCTCAGGCATCTACTACTATATAGTAACTAACCCTAGAGTTCCACTATTGACAATTTACAGCAAGGAGAAAGTACTATTCATCAAAAAAAGCTAGGGAAACACAGAACAGCACCAAGACTATTCAGCCATGAGCCAAAGATATAGCCTACATATAGCCTTACGCACCGTCAGCATCTTGGTGCTTATACTTCTCGGGGGTATTGATGCCTTCAGCCAGAAGCATCCTGGACGTGATGAGTCGCTGAGCCTGACCTACAGCAACAGTTATCGAACGCTCGAATCGCTGAACAGCCCCCAGAATCAGCTCCCCGACGGGGCATTATTCGCTATGCCCATCTTCCCCGAGGAAACCTGCCTTGAGGGTAGCTACCACGTTGGCTTCCGCCTGCAGCTCGATGCGGAGGCAAGGACGCCCGATTTGACTTGGACATTTGAAATGCAGGCGGCTTTATTCGCCATAGCCCCCAATGGATCCGAGCAGGAGCTCACGCCCAATGAGAGAATAGACCTGCGCATCGGCGCAGAATCGGGGACTGTACTCTCCTCATGGACTTTCGATGCCACGCCCGAAGGGATTTCATGCTCCGATGAAACCCAATATGAATGGAGGGTGTACAGCATGGGCGAACCCGCGGCCTCAATCAGCGGATATATCTCATTGGACTTCCTCTACTACCGCGTCGACCGCCTTCCGCTCTCCATGGAGAGCAATTATAGGCTAGCACACTCATACACGGCAGAAGGGAAATCCCTGCTCTCGTGGGACTATATATCAGGGGCGCAGTCATACGATTTGGAGTGGGTATTCATAGACAGGCATGACAGAGAGGCATTTGATGCGTTCGCTGCTGAATCATCAGAGG
>DATNRH010001184.1 GCA_036703605.1 Candidatus Obscuribacterales bacterium
AGTAGGCCGTGGTCACCTTGAGGCCGCCCATGGCACCGCGCAGGCGAATCAGAGGATTTTTGGCGTAATAAAACTCAAAGGCGTGCTGCAGGGGGTTGCCGCCCCGCCCGCCCACCGGGGCATAGATTTGAATATCTCGCCAAGAGAAAACCAGCAGCGAGGGCTGAAACTCGTCGATGCAGGCATCAAGGGCGGTGGAGAAGTCCAGCGGAGGAACCGTTCCTAGATCAAAAATGCGTTGTTCAATAGCCGGAAATTGTTTATGGACATGATCTGCCAAGTAAACAACACCGATGGGAAAAATAGGATTGCAAGGAAGGCGAACGTATAGGATGCGCTCTTGCGTCATGGCTTTAATGAGGGTATCCTCAGTTTTTTCATATAACTTTACGATACCACTGCCGTTTGGATGCTGCACAGCTTCATCTGAATCGTTTGCATGGACTCAGATGAATGGTGCTGCTGGAGCACCTCGGGGTTCCCCTACCGACAATGACATGGACGGGAGCGATCGCTTTTTGGGTAAAAGTCTTGCAGGATAGGGCTTTTACCCAAAAACTGGCTGCTTAGAACGTCTGCTTAGGGCATGGACGTTCCTTGTCGGGATAGGCGGGATGAGCGGCCAATGTAGCCTTGCCAGAGCTGGGCTAAATCCTGGGCCTGCGATCGCCACTTGGGTGACACCTGATACATGCGTCGAGGTCGTCCTCGCCCCTTCATCTTTTGCCAATAGCCGGTGATCGCTGCTTCGTCTTCGAGGAACTTGATGGCACTGTAGAGCACTGTATCGGAGAGCCGATAGTTGGGATGCTCATCTTGAAGCTGCCGAATCAGTTCTGTGCCATAGGAGTCATGCTGAATCAGAACATCTAGGACATAGCAAATGGCGAGTTCTTTGTTGAGGTAAAACGGCGGTGGGTTACTAAAAAATTCGTATACATCGTCAAACGTGGTCATGGAAGTCATAGGTCGAAGGTCAAGTTAGACGCGATCGCCTGGCATGGAGGCAAAATCACGGCAGGGGCAACATGACTGCATGGGGGGCTACTAGCAGGATCTAGGTGCAACGTAGTGTGATGAGATGCACCATGAAGGAGCAGCAGAGCAGTTTCTCCTAGGAAAGCAAGGGGCGTACTCTCGTTAGGATGACGTTTTACTAGATAACCGTCCTAGAGGATCTCTAGGACAATCTGCCGCTTGCCTCAGGCGCTGTGATGCAAGGTGATGGGCAATAATTCTCGGGACTAGAATGTTGCTGTATAAGCACCCCGTCAACCGTTGCTGCGCAACGGAGACAAGGCGTTATGGGAGGCAAGGCTGAGAACAAGCTGCCTTGGGGGGGATGCAAAATGATAGCTTCACTGATCTAACCTGAATGGTGATGGTTGATAAGAGTTCCCCATCGGTGCAAAATTGATCACACCTAAAACCTAGGATGACGGAACGACAGATGTCGTGGACAGGGCAGTCCCCATGGATAGGGCCGACAATCAACAACCGTAGGCTGTCGTCCAGATATAGCTGTGGTCAGTCTGGTGAAGACCTGCCCTAGATGACTATTCAAAGGTTTGAACATCCCCAGGGCTTCTGGATGCCCTAACTCATGGGAATGGCTATACCTAGAAAATTTAGTTAGATGTAGACCGTAAAAACACGATCTATGGAACGGCATACCCCCATTGCAGCAGAGATTCTGCTGGTTGGAGCCGCCCTAGCAACACGAGCAGCAAGGTGAACATAGCGTAGAGACATCATGACTTACCGTACATGAAATGTCCCCCTAAGAGTATTTCACAGAATTTAGCATCCACTGCTGATTACCCTTCACCCTCTTGAGATGGATGGATGGGAGTCTGACTCGTTGAAGGAGTAGCAATGGAAGGGGCAGCGATCGCCTCCTGGCTAACTTAACATGCTCTACAGCGACGGAGATTAGTCCTCAACATTCAGGAACCTATGACGTACATCCAAAGCATCATTGATGTGGAGCATGTCCACACCTTCACCATCCTGCTGGTGTGAGCATGGAAGATGTTCATGGACGCACAGTGACAATTTTGAGGTTGAACAATCTTGAAGTGACAATTTTGATAGGTTACAGGCGCACCTGTGCAAACCTTAGACAACTTTTGGAAGACTAGCCACAGCAAACTTACGCAATTGGGCAAGGATAGATATAGAGTCCTGATCTTGGGGCATCATGGGGGCTAATTCAGGGTTATTACGGATGAGCTAGGTGCTCTTGGTGTCAGAAACAGTCTTATTGCCAAGATGGCTTGTCATCGTTTGAGGGTGAGGGTTGCCAACCTGGGATGTGTCCGAGGTCGGGTCTCTTAAGGCGAATGATGATCCAAGCAGATCTACGGATCTAGGTAGTTCATTAGGTCAGGCGATCGCTACGGCACCCCATTCAACGGCATTCAAAGGGCTGATACCGATAGCCATCGACGGAGTCAGCATCCTGCATAGGCAGACAGCTTTGATCGGCTAGCACCGCCTCTAGGCGGCGCGGGGGAACTGTTTGCATGTTGATGAACCAAAGCTGTAGGGGACGGGGGCGATCGCTTAAAACGGCATCCAAGGTGTTGGCAGCGTCGATGGGTTGTTGCTGGTGGGCGAGGAGAAACTGGGGAGCTGGTCGTCCTGTTTGGGCGGCAGGGTAGCGTTGCTGGATGTCCCAGGCGATGGCCATCAGCCGGCCAGTTTGTCCGTGGGTGCGGTGGGCGATCGCCACCAGGGTTGCTTGGGCCGGCACTTGAGCATAGATGGCATCTACCACGCGATCAGGACGATGGGTCTTTTGGTAGCCCAGATTGGTGACTACGGTTAGGCTACCCAGCAGTGCGGCCATGAGCATGATTAGGGCAGGACGCGATAGACCCCAGCGCGTCACCGGGCGATCGCTTTGCTCCACCCAGATGGCGATCACCACCAACACAGCAGGAAAGTAGACGAAGTTGTAGCGGAAAGCACTGGTGAGATCCATGCCTAGACCGTAGGTGATGCCGAGGAAGATCAGGACGGCGATCACCACCAGCAGAACGAGCGCTTGTCCCAAGGATGGAGGATGCTCTGGGGTGGCTGTTCCTAGTCCCTGTCTTAGTCCCGACCGACTCGACCCCAGTAGCCAAACCGTCCAGATGGCCAACCCAACGAGACCTAAGGCAGACCCGATCACGACGGTGGTGGATGCTGCTTGGATGGGCAGGAGGTAGAGCATGGTAATCCAGCCAGCGATCGCTTGCCCTAGGGGATCCAGCCAGCCGAGTCCTGAGCGATCGCCTTGGTAGATCCAGCGGGTGAGTTCACTATCATGGGCTCCCAACAGCCACGGCAACCATACGGCACCGCCCGCCGCCGTGCCAATTATGGCCGCCAAAATTCGCCATAAAGCTGATCTCTGTAGGTTAGAGCGCCAAGCGATGGCTAAAACGATGAGGGCGATCGCTTCTGCCAGCAGGGTGAAGGTGAAGAAGTAGTGGGTGGCGATGCCAAGGGTGTTGACGCTAATCCAGAGGGCGACGTCTGGGATGCTGAATCGGCGTTGACCCTGAAGCGATCGCACGGCTTGCAGCCAAAGGGCCAGGGAGGCAAGAATCCACAGAATGGGCAGGGTATAGTGGCGAGCTTCTTGGGAGAGGTAGACTGCGAAGGGCGAGAGGGTCATCAAGCCAGCGGCAACGTGTGCAACCCGCTGGGAACGGCTGGCCATCCAAGCTAGACCATAGGTGGCGGGAATGGCCAATACTCCGAATAGGACAGACAGCGATCGCACCCCTACTACTATGGACTGACCGTCCAAAGCATTCCACAGCCGCAGCCATAGGTGGGTGAGGACAAAATAAAGGGGCGGATGGTTGCTTTCGCTGAGGAGATTGGTGACCACCTGGGAAGCGGAGTTGGGGAGCTGCTGCACCGGCGCTAGCAGAGCGTCGAGGGAGATGACTTGGTCGAGGGGGACGGTCTGAAAGCTATGCCCTAGGCTAAAGACCAAGGTGGCAAACTCATCCGTCCACAGAGGTTTGTCGGCTAAGCCCCAGAGGCGTAATCCAGTGCCCACAAGCATCCATAGCAGAAGTCCAATCCAGGCTGCTGGCGATCTACCTCGTGGCGGCACATGGTTCATGGAAGTTGCGCTGAACGAATCGCCCATCACTTTATCAGGAAGCGGTCTCAGTCCGTGATCTTAGTCAGGAGTAGGATTGCGTTAGGCGAAGCCGTAACGCATTTCAAGCCTCACTCACGTTTCATCCAAGACCATGGATACTAGATGCATGGTGAGACGCGTAGAAGGATGGAAACGATGGCCGAGCTGATGCCGCCAGGAGCAGATTGGCTGCCAGCCTTGACGGGGAAATCCGTGCGCCAAGCTGGGAGACAGTTCATTCAAGATGACCAAGCGCGATCGCTCCCGAGTGTGAGCACCATTTTGAATGCCACTAAGCCACCGGAGGCCCGCGCTGCTCTGGCTCAGTGGCGATCGCGTCTAGGGCACGATGCCGCAACTAAGGTGACAACGACGGCCAGCCGCCGGGGTAGCCAAACCCACAAGTACCTACGGCAATTTTTGCAAGGTGAAGTAGTCACCTGTCCCGATACGGTGCAGCCCTACTGGCACAGTTTGCAATCGGTGCTGGCCGATCTCGACACCGTGCGTTTGGTAGAAAGCCCCGTTTTTCACTACGACTTGGGCTATGCCGGCCGGGTCGATTGCGTGGTTAGCTACCAAGGCACGCCCTGCCTATGTGATTGGAAAACGGCCGATGTGCCCAAGCGATCGAGCGATCGCCTCTATGATCAGCCTCTCCAGCTTGCCGCCTACTGCGGTGCCGTGAACCATTGCTATGGCGATCGCCTGCACCTGCGCCATGCTCTACTGGTCGTGGCGCTGCCCGATCAACCTGCGGAGGTATTTTGGTTTGGCCCCGACCAGCTTCGAGAGTATTGGCATCAATGGTGCGATCGCCTAGCCCAGTACGATCGCCGCTATCGCTAAGAGTCTGCTGTGATCCTAGGGATCGTTGAGTGCCCCTCGGTGTCCACTGGAGCAGTGCTAGGGTTGCATGACGCCACCCCTCGCGATTCCCCGGCTTTGAGGGAATCGGAGGAAGGTCGGCTCGGATGGTTGCCAAAGCGTCACTCGTACACCATCACCTAATGCTTCGGTGGCATGGAGACTTGGGGCATCCCATCGCCAATAATCGATCGCATCCCTTCCACAGTGGCGGGAATGCTTTGGGGATCCATGAACATCACCTTGCTGCTATCGCTTTCGCCAATCTTGGTGCCCATTTCAATATATTGTTGAGCCATCAGATATTGCAGCGACTCCCGAGCATTGGGATCAGATTGGAGGATATTGGAAATAATTTTCATGGCCTCGGCGGTGGCTTGGGCTTTGAGCACCTGTTCTTGGCGCACGGCTTGGGCCCGCAGGACGATGCTCTTTTGCTGAGCCTCGGCGTCTAGGATCACCGCTTTTTGATCCGCCTCGGCTGCGAGTAGCTGCGAATCGGCCCGACCTCGGGCAGAGTTCACTGCGGCTTCCCGTTCCCCTTCCGAGGTGAGGATGGCGGCCCGTTTGCGGCGTTCGGCGGTCATTTGCATTTCCATGGATTCCTGCACGGCCTTGGAGGGCATAATGTCGCGCAGTTCCACTCGGGTCACCTTCACGCCCCAGGGGTCGGTGGACGTATCTAGCTCTCGCAGGAGCGATTCGTTGACTTCTGAGCGAGCTGTAAACGTTTCATCCAGCTCTAGCCTGCCCATTTCTGAGCGAATTTGGGTGAGTACCAGGTTCACCATAGCTGCCTGCAGGTTTTCCACCTTATAGTAGGCTCGCTCTAGATCCATAATTCGCCAATAGACCACGGCATCTACGGAGATGGACACGTTATCGCGGGTAATACATTGCTGGGCAGGAATATCCAGCACTTTTTCCCGAATGGTTTCTTGATAAACCACCCGTTCGATAAAGGGCACCATGAAGTTCATGCCGGGCTTCAGCTTTTTGTTGTTGTATTTCCCTAGCATTTCCACCAGGGCTTCATTCCCTTGGTTGATAATTTTTACGGAGTTGGCTAGGGTAATCGAGCCGCCAAAGGCGATGACAATCAGAAACATCAATGGATTCATGGGATCAGTCTCCTAAGTAGCGAAGGGTCGTTGAAACAACAGGCTTGGCTATCAACGGGGATGAATGGAGGTTTCCGGCATCACTAGCAGGGTATTGCCCCGCCGCCCCACCACATACACGAATTGGTTGGGGGCGATCGCCACGTCATCTTCGCAGCGGGCGGGCCAAGAGTTGCCTTCGTAGAGCACCCGGCCGGTTTCGCCAGGCAGAATCTCCGTTAAGGTTTTGGCATCGGTGGCATCTTCCAGCACTCTATTGGTTTGGGGTGGCATAAATCGCCGTAACATCAGCGTTGCGACGACGGATAGCACCAGCCACAGCACAATTTGAATGGAAACCTGAGGTACCACGAGCGCCACGAGCGCCACAATAATGGCACTTACGCCCAGGGTGAATTCGGTAAAGGCGGTGGGAATTGTAAATTCCATGGCGCATAGGATTACGCCAGCAATCAGCCAAATTAGCGGAGGTTCCATAGAGACCATCAATTCATCGTCAAAAGGAGCGTCAATCAAAGCTGTCGGATCACAACGATCGATGTCCTCAAGGAAGCGATCGCTTGTGGGTTAACTACGCGTTCAATCGTAGGTGTTCCTCATAACCACGTTGGCTAGCTTAGTTTTTCGGAGGTTTGGCTGATGCAAGGTCTGATCATGGGGCTTGACGGCTGACGTAACTACAGTGGTCATTTCTGCAAAGATTTGCCAAAATTTGCAAAACCCTAGATGGATGCCTTTCTCTAGTAAGCTGCTGGTGGAGTTGGATCTGACGTCGAGCGGAACGGTGGCGTTGGGGTAGGCAATTCTGAGGTCTTGAACTCTGACAGCAGGTCTGCCATGGCGTCTGGGTGTTACCTCCTGGGCAGTTACCTAGACTCAATCTAGCTCACCTCTGGGGCGATCGCGGTCAGCTAGTTGTGTATCTTTAGATTAGGGTGAGTTGGAGAGATTAAGGTGGGTCAGAGCTGCACCTAGACTTGATCACCGGATCAATCGGATGGCATCACCATCGAGGTAGAGCGCTAGACTGCTAAGTAAAAAGCCCTGTTGATTATAGTCATCTTACATTCTTCTACATTGTTCGCCGGTTGAGCCACCATGAGCCCTTCTACCCTATCCATCGAGTGTGCCGATCCATCCTGTGCCCAGCCGGGTAATTCCGTGGATCAGCTCCTCTGCCGTCAGTGCCGTAAGCCGCTTGTGCATCGCTACCTTTGGGCGGTGGGGGCCAGGGCGGAGGCGGTGCCGGTGGGTACGCGGGTGAGCGATCGCTATGCGGTGGTTGCTCCCCACATTTGGCTGGATACTCAACCAGGACGTTTGCCCGCCTTGCCTGCCCAGTCGCCCCAAGCTGCGCTCCCCTATCTAAAACTGCGTTCTCACCATCTCCACATTCCCGATGTCTACGGTGTTTGTCACCTAGAGGACGATCCGGAGCCGGTTTTGCTGCTAGAACAGGGCCCTCTGCACCGCCAAGGAATTTTGCATCCAGCGATCGCCACCGCTTGGGATGCCGCCACTCCGGTGCGGCGGGTCTATTGGCTCTGGCAACTGTTCCAGCTTTGGCTGCCGCTGGCCCAGCAGGGGGTGGCTCAGGCTCTGCTGAGTCCTGAGCAAATTCGGGTGGATGGCTGGCGAATTCAGCTACGTGATCTTGAGGTGAGCCAAACCTTGGATGCGCCGGCGAGTCTAGGGCAGTTGGCGACCCTGTGGCTGCAGTGGATTGGCAATGAACCGGGAGCGATCGCCCAAGGGCTACGCTCGATCTGCTACGAAATGCAGTCCGTGGGGCAATTGTCTCCCACCTTGGTGGCCGTTGGCGGCGAGTCTGGTGTGGATGCCGACGCATCGGCAACGGGCTCCATGGAGGATCTGCGAACTGCGCCGCCCGTGGCTGCCATTGCCCAGAAGCTGAACCAGCTCTTGCTAGAACAGGCGAGTCAACTGCCGATTAAGCTGCGGGTGGCGGGCGGCACAACGACGGGCCCCCAGCGATCGCATAATGAAGATGCTTGCTATCCCAACGGCCCAGAGAGCAATCTCGCCGAAGATGTTATTCTCAAACCCCATGTGGCGATCGTCTGTGATGGCATCGGCGGTCATGCTGGCGGAGAGGTGGCGAGTCGGCTGGCGTTGCGATCGCTCAAGCTCCAGCTTTCTGCTTTGTTGACGGAGGTTGTCGATCAGGGCGAAGTGCTGTCACCGGATATTGTCACCCAGCAGCTTGAGGCGATTTTGCGCATTGCCAACAATATGATCGCGGCGCAAAACGATAGCCAGGGGCGCACGGCCCGTCAGCGTATGGCCACCACCGTCATGCTGGCACTGCAGTTGCCCCAACGCATTCGCACCGAAACCGGCGATCGCAATACCCACGAACTCTACCTGGCCCATATTGGCGATAGCCGCGCCTACTGGCTGACGGAAGAGTCTTGCCATCGGCTCACCCTCGACCACGATATGGCCAACCGCGAGGTGGTGTTAGGGAATAGCCTACACCGCGCTGCCCGCCTGCAGCCCAATGCGGGCGCACTCACCCAGGCCTTGGGCACCAAAGACGCGGACTATATCCATCCCACCGTCCAGCGCTTCATTCTCGAAGAAGATGGGGTGTTGCTGCTCTGCTCCGATGGTCTGAGTGACCATGGCTGGGTGGAAACCCTTTGGGAAGAGTCTACCCAAAGGGTGCTGAAGGATAAGATGTCCCTGGATGCGGCCGTGCGCTCCTGGTTAGAACTGGCGAACCAGCGCAATGGCCATGACAATGCTTCGGTGGTCTTGCTTGACTGTCGGGCATCGCTGTCGAGTCCCCAACTGTTTGAGCCGGGGGATGCGCCGCCGGAACCATCAGATACGGACTTGTCTGACACGGCCCGGGCCCTGCTCTACCCTGAGGATGAGGATGAGCCGGATCTGCCCTGGGATAGCGGCTTAGATGAGGAGGCTAGCGATCGCTCCCCTGAGCACCACAGCAACATCTGGGGGGTGATTTTAGGTCTAGCGCTGCTCTGCTTTTTGGTGGGCGGCGTGGGCATTTTAGTCTGGCGGTATGTGAACACCTACGGCGTACGCGATGGGCTGGAGCAATTGCTGATTCCTGAACAGCCTGACGAGGCCAATCCGGGGGAGATGGATGAAAGCGAGCCCCAACCCTAGCTCCAGCCCCCAATCGTTCAAGGGTACCCATCCTATGCAAAGATAATAAAGGTTCTTTTCCGCCCTGCCTCAGAGTTGTGCTGACGGCCAGTCTGGATGTAGGGATGGCGGGCGATCGCTTTGCCGCAGACGTCCAAGCGTGAGGGTAAGTCGCTCATGTTGCAGAGGCGATGAGGGTTACGTTGGCATTATGCACCGTTGAACGAGGGATACAGAGATTTATGAAAGTTGGCGATCGCGTCCGAGTTTGTCAATCCGTTGTGGTTTATCATCACCCCAAACATCGCAACCAGCCTTTTGATCTAGAAGGACAAGAAGGTGAAGTCGTGGGGTTGGCTAGCCAATGGAAAGACAAGCCCATCAGCGCAAACTTTCCTTGGCTGGTGAAGTTCGACGGCAAATTTAAGGCCCACCTGCGAGATACAGAATTAGAGGTGGTGGAGTAGAGCATGGCGGTCTAGATGGGCGGTCTAAATGGGCGGTCTAGACGATGGGTTAGCCAAGACTATGGGTGGCGATCGCCGTTGGGGTTCCCGCTCAGCACTACACTAGGGGGTGGCGTTTTCTCAGGAAAACCTGCCCCACTCACGGACTGGATGAGCACGCATGATCGTTCGTTTTTTGGTTTCCCTGGTAGCACTGCTGATGATGGCGGTGATGGGCTTGGGGCTATCAAGCTGTAGCACAACTGACCTTCGTCCTAGTATTCCGCTTGCGGAGATTCACGGTAAGTCGAGTCCTGATGCCGCGATGTTTGTGGCTAAGCAGGCTCCTCTGATGGTGTCGGTGTTGGTGCGTCCGGATGAGTTAGCCGCCATCGATGCTCAACTGGTTGCCCAAGGGCGATCGCCCCTCTCGGCCGAGCAACTGACCCAGGCCTGGTTGGCCGATACGGGGCTGAGCTATGGGCGCGACATCCAGCCTTGGGTGGGTGATGAAGTCACCCTGGCGGTCACCACTGCCGACCTCGATCGCAATCTTGACAACGGTGAGCAGCCGGGCTATCTGCTGGCTCTGAGCAGTACCGACCTGCAGCGATCGGAGCAATTTGTACAAAAACTTTGGCGCAATCAAGCGATCGCTGGCTCTGATCTGGTTTTTGAACGCTATGCCGGGGTGACCATTACCACTCATGCCCCCAGCGATCCAGATCAAGCGCCCACCCTGGCCAGCGTCACCGTTGACTCCTTTGTGCTGCTAGCCAATCACCCTAAGGTGCTGCAGCAGGCTTTGAATACGGTGCAGGTGACCAACTTGAGCCTTGCCCAAGATCGCCGCTACCAGGAAGCCTTGGCCCATGGGGGCGATCGCTTGGCGGTGGTGTTTGTGAATGTACCGCAGTTGCTCGATTGGCTGGTGCCGTCGGCGGATCCGGCTCCTTTCCCCCTTTTGACCAGTTTGCTAGCCGGGGTGCGATCGACGGCCGGGGGCTTGGTGGTTGAAGGGTCTCTCTTCTCTGCCGCCGGGCAGCACATGCCCCTGAGTCAGCCGCTGCTTTCTGCCCCAGTGGGTGCTTTGCAGTATATCCCTCGCCAGAGCGCGCTGGTGGCGGCGGGGGTGGATCTATTCAGCAGTTGGCAGCAGCTCAATGCCGGGCTGGCGGGCTATCGATTGCCGCAGCAATGGCTAGCGTCTCTGGTGAGCGATCGCCAAACCCAATGGGGGATTGATCTACCGCAGGATATTCTGTCCCATCTCGTCGGGGAATATGCGATCGCCCTATTGCCCACCACGCCTGCCTTTAGCGATTGGGTGTTGGTGACCCAGTCGTCTCCTGAGTTGGCCGAGGTGCTGCAGAATCTGGATGTCGTCGCCACGGAGCAGGGCGTCAGCCTCGGACGCTTTAACCTCGATGGTCAGACCATTGCCACTTGGGCGACCCTAAAGCCGGTCACTGAACCCCAACTGCAGCTTGCCGCTCAGGTGCAGGGCGTTTATACCAGTTTGGGGAACTATACCGTGGTGGCCAGCTCCCTGAGGGCCATGCAGGCGGCCTTGGCGGCCCCTACCCAATCGTTTTTGGGGGATGCTACGTTTCAGCGAGCGATCGCTCCCTTCCATACCCCCAACGACGGCTATCTGTATCTCAACTGGAGCCAGCTACGGGGCGCGATCGCCCAAAAAATTCCCCTTCTCTCCTTCATCACCAGTCCTAAAACGCCATTAGTGACCGACGTAGACGAGATTACCTTCACCAGCTACGGCAACGACTCCACCGCCCATCGCGGCGAGATTTTCCTCCATGTGGGTCGCTAGGAGCAGGAGAGATGCGCCCTTGTGAACCATGGGTACCCTGAGCCATACTAAGACAGCCCAAGGGTTGGGTACCTATACCGAGGTGGAGTTCTGTGGCCCAGACCGACTTAGATCCCATCATTGCTGCCTTTCAGAGCAAAGACTATAAAACAGCGGCGCGGCTGATCAAGCCTCTACTGCAGCGATCGCCCCCCGATCCCGGTGTGTTGCTCTATGCCGCCAAGCTGCAGGCTATTGCTAACCATAGTGAAGCTGCGGAGCGGTATTATCGCCAAGTGCTGCAGGCTACCACCAACCCCAAGCTGGCCATGCAGGCTCGCCAAGGGCTGGAGCAACTGGAGCAGCAGATTCAAGACCAGCGCCGGCAAGCGATCGCCGCCGCTACGGCTGACCCGGATCACAGCAAACCTGGCTTTTTGATCCTAGAAGCAATCGCCCCAGATCAACGCCAGACCGCTGCCCAGCACTTTGCCCGAATCTTTAAACTCGATCCCTACACCGCCCGCTTTCAGATGCCCAACCGAGGCTGGCGGCTCTACCGCATGGGAGCGATCGGCGAACTGCAGGTGTATGGTCAAGAACTGCGTGATGTGGGCATTCCTGCCTTTTGGCAACCCCTCGATGCCGTTCGCCAACTGCATGTTTTTCGGGTGCAGTATTTCCAAGATCTGTCTGCCCAGCCCACGGTGATTTGCCAGAACGAGCATGGGCAAACCGGCGCGCTTAGTTTTGACTGGTCAGAAGTGACCCAGCGCGTCAAGGGCCTGCTGCCTATTTTTGAACAGGTGGTAGACCTCGACTCGCGGCGGCAGGTGCGGCGGAAAGATGCCACCCAGGACTATGCCCAGGTGTATGACCTGCATATTCCCGGACGCAACTCCATCGTGCGTTTTTGCGACTATACCTATCAGTTTCAGGCTGGGGTGATGTTTGAGGATGATGCGGCCATGGGAGAGCGATCGCTGCGTCTGAGCTGGAATCGCCTATCGCAGTTTCTCGATCAAACCCTAGACGCCATCCCTCTGTGGTCAGACTTTACCCCCTTTGCGGAAAGCGCTATTAACCAACTCGATTTGGTGATGGGGCTGCCCCATTATTTAGACCTGCTGCGTAAAGCCGAGAGCACCTGGGATCCCGCCTTCCATCTCTATAGCAGCCTAGTATTTTTGTATAACCTGTCGCGATCGTCCTAGGGTTGCCCCTCTCGATCGAAGATGGGGACAGGCATTCAGTTGATCTCCCCTGGGTGGCGTTCTACACGAAACAACAGCAAGCGGACGCTTACCCTACAATGAAGCAAACGGTACTGTGAGGAACGGCTGAACCCATGCGAGCACTGTTTATATATCCCATCTTTCCAAAAACGTTTTGGTCCTACGAGAAAATCTTAGAACTGGTTAACCGTAAAGTCTTACTGCCGCCGCTAGGGTTGGTTACGGTTGCTGCCCTGCTGCCGCAAACCTGGGACTTTAAGCTCGTCGATCGCAATATCCGTCCAGCCACCGAAGAAGAATGGGCCTGGGCCGACATTGTTATTCTCTCCGGCATGATTGTGCAAAAAGACGACATGATCGCCCAGGTGCAAGAAGCGAAGCGGCGCGGCAAGCTCGTGGCAGTGGGCGGCCCCTACCCCACCTCCATTCCCCAGGATATGGAATTTGCCGGTGCTGATTTCTTAGTGTTGGATGAAGGGGAAATTACCCTGCCCATGTTTGTTGAAGCCCTAGAAAGGGGCGATCGCAGCGGTGTTTTCCGTTCCGGTGGCGAAAAGCCGGACGTCACCAACACCCCCGTGCCGCGCTTCGATCTGCTCGACCTCGATCAGTACGACTCCATGTCCGTGCAGTTTTCCCGAGGCTGTCCTTTCCAGTGCGAATTTTGTGACATTATTGTCCTCTACGGTCGTAAACCCCGCACCAAAACGCCCGAGCAGTTGCTCAAAGAATTAGATTATCTCTATGAACTCGGCTGGCGGCGCAGCGTTTTCATGGTGGACGATAACTTTATCGGCAATAAGCGTAATGTAAAACTCTTACTGCCGGCGCTCAAAGCCTGGCAGCAGGAGCGCGGCTATCCCTTCAGCTTTGTCACCGAAGCATCGGTTGACTTAGCTCAGGATGAAGAGATGATGGCTATGATGTCCGATTGTCGCTTTGATGCGATCTTCGTAGGCATTGAAACGCCTGATGAAGAAAGTCTTACCCTCACCAAGAAGTTTCAAAATACCCGCGATTCCTTAGCTGATGCCGTCGATAAGATTACGGCTGCAGGCTTACGGGTGATGGCGGGCTTTATCATCGGTTTTGATAACGAAGAACCTGGTGCAGGCGATCGCATTGTTACCTTCGTGGAGCTAACCGGCATCCCTGCCACTACCTTTGCTATGCTGCAGGCTTTGCCGAATACAGCTCTATGGCATCGGTTAGAAAAAGAAGGACGCTTACTCGGTCAAGAAGCGGGCATCAACCAAACCACGTTGATGAACTTTGAACCGACTCGCCCCATTGAACAAATTGCCCAGGAATATGTAGAAGCCTTCAGCACGCTCTATGAACCTCATACCTATCTAAATCGCGTCTATCGCTATTTCCTAAAAATGGGTAAGCCGCGCTATAAACTAGCGTTCCAGTGGCCCAGCTTAGTAGATCTGCGCGCATTACTGATCGTCATTTGGCGGCAGGGTATGAAGCGCAGCACCCGCTGGGAATTTTGGCGCAACCTCTGGGGTATCCTGCGGCAGAACCCTGAGGTGGCAGTTCAATACCTAACCGTCTGCGCCCACAATGAACATTTCCTAGAGTATCGCGACATTGTTCGTCAGGAAATTGAGGAACAGTTGGCAGCCCTGAAGGCAGCTAAGAATGAGTCTGTTCCTGATCCGGTTGCGGCATCGGTGGGGCAGTAAGCCGAGTAAGATAAATGGCGATCGCTCCTTGGGTATTGTATGGATCCTGGAGGGAGCGATCGCTATAATTTTCAGTGATAGACAGCATTGCATCATGAGCGCCAAACTATTTTGGGTAACGTCTAGCCTGTCATAGATAAACTAAGTGCCAAGAAAGACTTGTTCTCGATGAAAACGGAGAAAATCCGGTTCGGGATAAAACTTTTCAGGTAACCGTAGTTGACTGCCAGCATAAGCAACAAAGTTACGTTCAAGTGTTTCTTCAGGTAAAAACTCTTGAAGATAGTGACTTAGAACCAACCTATTATTCTCATCAAATGTGATTAACCCCCGATCAAAGGCAGCATCATGAGTACGGGCAAGGCACAATCCATTATGAGGATTGAGACGATGCTCTGATTGTTCACGCCAAGGGATAATATGGCTTGCAATAAGTAGCTCTGGAATAGGATTTCCAGTGATGCAGCAACGGTTGTCATAGGATGACAAGACAACTTGCCGAAAAAAGTTTTGTCCAAGTCTAATTTTGGTTGTAGCCTCAGCTTCCGTTGCTTCTGTGGCTCTGCCTGGATGATCTTTTATTGAAGATAGCTTAGGCGGCTTGGACTTTTTCGAGATAAGCACCTGATTGAAGGCGGAAACTTCAAAACCAACTAACTCTTGGAAACGTGCTTCACTTTCCGTCCCCAACTGTTCCCAGTTTTCTGCAAATTCTTCCCAAATAATTCGGTCAGCTTTACTCACTCCGCTCAGCCCTTGAATGCCACGCGCTTGCTGGACGGGATCAAGCGAGGCAAAATTGCTGAGTTTCATCGCTAGACTACTAGCCGTTCTGCCCAGCTTTTCAGCGACTTCTATAATGATTGGTGTTTTATGGTTAAACTGACCAAACGGGAGCTTCCAATATAGATTCATCGCAATGATGAGTTCATCTCGTGTCCAAGGTTTTCTACGATTCATGAACTCCTAACCTTGTCATGTCTAGTTTATCCAGGTCAACTATGCGGCAATGCCCTGACAGATTTGTTCTTCCAGCATCGCTTCCCGATCGCTCATGTCTTGAATACCTTGCTGGATGATCGTGCGGATATCCTGTCCTTGCTCATAGGCCGCTAGCCAGCGCTGGGCTTCATTCCCCTCCCGGAGAATTTTCTTCAGAGGAGATAAAAAGCAGCTAAAGCCCCGAGACTTGGCGATCGCCCATAGTTCTGGGTAGAGTTCCTCAATCCAATCGCGGGCGATGATGGTGCGGCCATCTTGCCAGTGGCGCAGTTCGGCATCGAGGCTGTGGTAGGCGGCAGCTTGTTCATTATCATCAGCGATCGCCCCCAGTTCTTCGATAGATAGGCTACTGCTCACCAGGGGATCGAGGTCGGGCTGGTCAAAAAGCTGCATCAGCCGAGCTTCCAGGAAGGCGGTGATGGCTAAGAGAGCGATCGGGTCAGATACGAGGTCACAGATGCGTAGCTCTAGACGGTTGAGATTATAGGGACGGCGATCGCCATTGGGGCGCACGGATGACCACAGGTGGCGCACATTTTGCATCGTGCCGAGCACCAACTGTTCCTCCGTCCATTGAATGAAATGGTCATGACTGCTAAACAGCGGTACCTGGGCGGGAGTTTTAGGGAAAACGCTCCAGCGGCGCGAGTGGGCACCGGTCACCTGACCATCTAAAAAGGGCGACGATGCGCTTAGGGCCAGAAATAGCGGTGCTTCTAATCGCACTAGGCGACAGGCCCGCATCAGCATCTCTGGATCCTCGATGCCGATATTGATATGGATGCTGGCGGTGACCACCGTGGCCCCATAGGTCTGTTCGATGTAGTCGTGGTAGGGATTGGTGGGGTCGGAGCGCCAAAATTGTTGGCTATCGCCGAGGGAGAGGGTGCTGCCGGGGTGGATGGTGTAGTTTCCTAAGGTTTGCAGGTAGGCGCGCAGGTCGCGGCGGGGGCGCACCAGGTTACACAGGAGGCGATCGTAGCTGTAGAGGGGGGGAGTGGTATATTCCACATTACGGCTATCGGGTTCGCGGACGAAGCCATGGAGGGCTGCGGTAATCTTATCCGAGAGTCCCACAATCTCCCCCTCGGGGGTGCCCGTGTACATCTCAACTTCAAAGCCTTTGGATAGTAGCACGGTCGTTCTCCTTCATTGCACAGGGATGAATACCCGTGGGGTGTTGTTTAGGCGGCTGAAGATCTTGGTGTAGCCTTGTCCCACGGTGATGCTTGGCAATGCCCACGGGCTTACCAATGATTCTATTATCCGGTATGGCCACGACTGCTAGATGAGGGGATCCAGAGAAACGGGCTGATTTTATACAGAAAGCAAGGGTTCTGTCGGTTCTAGGAGTTGCTCAAACAGGCGGCGATCGCTGAAGTCTGACACAACCAGGGTAGCTCCGGCTTGGTAGAGAATCTCTGGCGGTTGGCTGGAGGCAATGCCGACGGTGGGAATACCGGCTGCGACGGCGGACTGCACACCGGAGGGCGAGTCTTCAAACACGATCGCTTCCTCCGGGGCAATATCGAGACCATCGAGGGCAAAAGTATAGGGTAGGGGGTCGGGCTTGCCGCGCTCCAATTCTTCACCCAAAATCACCACCGGAAAGATGTCGTCAAAATTCAGCGTTTGCAGGATGAAGTAAGCATTATCTCGGGGAGCATTGGTGACCACAGCTCGCTTGAGGGCACGCTGGTTCATCCAGGGCAGCAGCACATCTAGACCGGCCAGGGGACGGAGAACCGTGGCCGCACGGCGGCGAAACTCAGCTTCTTTATAGCGGCTAAGCTGAATACCTTCATCTACAGACAGTTGGGGCAACAGGTCTTGGATGATATGTTCATTCAGACGGCCGTTGAAATGTACTTTATAAAAATCCAGGTTGATGGTTAAGCCATAGCCCTTTAGCAACTCTGCCCAAGTCTCAAAATGCACCGGATCACTGTGGGTTAAGGTTCCATCAAGATCAAATAGGAGGGCTTTTAACATAGATACCTAAGAGAAATGAAATACGGATCAGGGCGATCGCAACTGTGCTCAGCTCCTGATAAGTCGAAACCAGGTGATACAGGTGCTCGTTGAGAACCCATTCCCTACTATCTATACGTCACTGCCTATTTAGCAGATTGCTAGAGATGCAGCATGGCGCTGATTTGGGCAAGGGGTACCTGTCCGTATTCATCAAACGTCATCACACCATGATCAAAAAGCAGGTTGATTAAAACGTGCTGAACGGACAAGCCTGCTTTCAGCATAGCGAAATCATGATTTAGTGGTTGTCTTATTGATAACGTCTCTTAACGTGCCTAGCCAAAGGTGGAACCATTCCATCCCCACATGGCTCCTGGGGCGTCAGCAAATTCGATGTAGGTGCGATTGGCTGGGATGCCCAAGGCAGTATGGATCTTGGCGCAAAAATCTTGGCTCATGGCGCGGGTGCGATCGCCTCCCATGGTGCCCACACTTTTAATTTCGATATAGCAGGTGGGTTGGGTGGTGCCCCCAAAGGTCATGGCGATGTCGGGCTGAAAGGCAGTCATCACGTAGGACTCGGGTTTACCCAAATGCTTGGCCAAGCTAACGGATAGATCCTTCAGCAGGGCGTCAACCGTGGCCGCATCAGGGGCGGGAATGGAAGTTTGAACTTTGATGAAGGGCATAGGTCAAGGGTGATCACGTCAAACGTCGATTTATCGTGGGGATCATCTGCCAAGCCATGGTAACTTGACAAGCTGAACCGATGGGCGGGGGTTGGATCGTGCTCGATGCTTGACCCAACCTACGCACACCTCGATCTACCGTACAAGTAGACTGCACCAGTAGATCGAGACTGTCCTATCCGCCATATTGCCAGCCGGTGCTTTCTAGAAGGAGCGGATTGCCTTCTCGGTGAACGCCAGCGGCGATCACTTCTCCCACAAATACGGTGTGGTCGCCATGCTCCACAGCACCAACAACGCGGCATTCTACATAGCCGAGGGAGTCGGTAATGATCGGGCAGCCGGTTTCTCCGAGGTAAAACTCTACCTCTTCAAACTTGTTGCCAACCCGTCGTTGGGGCTTAAAGAAGGTTTGAGCCATGGACTTTTGCCCTTCTTCCAACACACTTAGGGCAAAGACTTGGCTGCTTTTGATCATGGCGTGGGAGCCAGAATCATTTTTCACGCAGTTGACCACCAAGGGCGGCTGAAACGAGGCTTGCATCACCCAGCTTGCCGTGAAGCCGTTGACCTCATCGCCATCCTTGACTCCGCAGACATAAAGCCCGTGGGGGATTTTGCGAAGCATAGTTTTCTTGGCCTGTTCGTCGAGCACGAAGATCTCCTCCTAGGGGGTATACCGAGCCTGACTGTGCCCCTGATGTTGCCCCTAAGGGTGTTTCAGACTGGGTGCCAGTCAGGTTCACAAGTAAGGTTCACAATTATTGTCAGTTTAGGACAGCTTAGGGCCACGCGGGGTGCTTAGGGATGTTCCGATGGGATGACAGGGCTAAGCAGCGGGAAGAAATGCCCAACGGGCCCCTGGCCCTGACCTAGGCGTAGGGAATAGTGCAGCGCAGTGGTGACGTAGTCTTTCGCTAGGCGCACGGCGGTATTGAGCCCATGCCCTAGAGCCAGGTTGGCGGCGATCGCTGCGGAGAGGGTGCAGCCGGTGCCGTGGGTGTCTTGGGTTTGGATCTGTTGGGTGCGTAAAATCTGCAGGCGATCGCCGTCGAACAATACATCCACACCGCGCAGCTCTGCGTCCATGCTGCCTCCTTTCACCAGCACAGCCTTGGCCCCGAGTCCATAAATCAGCTCAGCAGCAGCTTTCATGTCCGACAGGGTTTGGATCTCAAGACCGCTGAGGATCTGAGCTTCGTAGCGATTGGGGGTCAACACGGCGGCTAGGGGAATCAGGCGCGATCGTAGGCAGGCGATCGCATCATCGTCGATCAACTGGGCTCCGGTGCGCGATACCATGACTGGATCGACTACTAAGCGCTCTAGCTGCCAGGCTTCTAGACATTGGGCGACCTGTTCAATAATGCCGATATTCAGCAGCATTCCTGTCTTGGCGGCGTGAAGGCCAATATCATCTCTCACCGCCTGCATCTGGGCAGCGATCGCTTCCGGCGGCAAGGCATCCACGCGGGTCACCCCGAGGGTATTCTGGGCCGTGACGCAGGTGAGGGCGCTGGTGCCGTGGACTTTGTGCATGGCGAAGGTGCGCAGATCAGCCTGAATGCCAGCTCCACCGCCGCTATCCGATCCGGCAATGGTGAGCGCAACTGGGACAGATGGGACGTTCATCGCGATCATGGGTTGATGGGGGCTCCTGTGCTGCCAAAACTACGCGGCGTTGAAGGCCATCTGCCAAAAATCGCGCTCTAGGCGGGTGATTTTTAGAAAAACAGATTCTGCCTGTTGTTGGGCTTGGTCGGGGGCGGTGGCTAGGGCTTGGTCGGCTTGCTGTTCTAACTGGTTCACATAGGCGGTGAAGCCTGGATTACCCCAGCGCTCTGCAAATTCTGCGTAGGGTGCATCCATGGCTCCGGGTTTTTGCCAGCCTTGATTATAGGCTAGTTCAATAGCCCAGAAGGCCGTGGCCTGCACGGCGTAGGGCGCATCGGCGAGGCTGCCCATGTAGGCGCAATATTCGGTGCAGGTGGCTTGGGGGCGCACGTCTAGTTCTAGCCGTCGTTCTTGGGCCTTGGCACGAAACCACTGAAGCTCGTCTTTGAGGGCAATCATGCCGCTCAGCAAGACATCATAGTGCTCGACGGGAGCGATCGCCAAGAGCCGCGCTGCCATGCGGGTAAAGTCCACCACAAATAAATAATCTTGCACCAGCCAGGTATGAAACTGTTGCGTTTGGATGGTGCTATTAGCGCATTGATCCAGAAAAGGATGCACCGTGGCTGAGTCCCAGGCTTGGGGATGAAGGGTGATGAGCTGATGACAGGTTAGGGGCATGGTGGTCAACTGGTAAACAGACGTTTGGTAAACAGACGCTTATTTAAGGTAGCGAACTTAGCTACATTCGTGAAGACACCGCCAGAATAACACCGCCAGAGTTTGAGATGCTCCAGCGGTGTAGTGCGATCGCTCGATGGGCGACCTATGGTGATGCATAGCTAGAGTCAGGTTGCTTGAGACAGGTTCTAGATGAACGTTTGAGCGTTGGAGTGGCTCTAGGTTGTTTTGATGTCCTAACTCATATGACTATGGCTCATGAACTATGGCTTATGAACTATGGCTATAGCCGTTAACGTTTGCCGTTGGCAGCCTCTTGGCTGCGGGCAATCATTTGCTCCATGAGCTTTTCGGGTACGTCTTGCAGATGGTCGTACTGCCACTGGAAGAACCCAACCCCCATGGTCAGCGATCGCAGCTCGACGATCAGATCCTGCATCTCCGACTGCGGTAGGTAGGCGGTTACTTCATCCCAGTCGCGCCAGTTGGGTTTGCTAGCATAGCCGAGAATCTGCCCCCGGCGGGTGCTCACGAGCCGCAGCACGTTGGAGGTGTAGCTGTTGGGCACTGATATCACCATGGATAGAATCGGCTCCAGCAGCGAGGGCTGGCATTGCTGCAAGCCATCCTGCATGGCGATGCGGGCCGCTTGCTTAAAGGCTTGCTCCGAGCTATCTACTGCGTGGTAGGAGCCATTGGTGAGCGTCACCGACACATCCACCACCGGGAAGCCCAGAGGGCCCTGGCTGAGGAATTCCCGCACGCCCATTTCCACACCGGGAATATATTGCTTGGGCACGACGCCGCCCACAATGGTTTCCTTGAACTGGAAGCCTGCCCCGCGATCGAGGGGACGAATGTCGAGATAGACATCGCCAAACTGCCCATGGCCACCCGTTTGATGCTTATAGCGTCCATGGATAGACTGGGTTGCCTGCTTGATGGTTTCCTTGTAGGGCACTTGAGGTGCGTGGGTGGTCATGGGCAGATTATGCTTACGGCCCAAGCGATCGAGGGACACCTGGAGATGAATTTCGCCCTGCCCCCAGAGAATCACCTCGTGGGTGTCGCCGTGCTGTTCCCAGGCGATCGCTGGATCTTCGTCCATCAGCTTACTAAGCGCTGTGCTGAGTTTGACTTCATCGCTGCGGCGTTCGGGAGCGATCGCCAAGGCATAGACCGGCATCAAATGCTCAGCCTGAGGTAGAGCGGTAACGGAGGCATCGGTGCTCAGGGTATCGCCAGTGCTAATGCCATCCAGGCGACCCATGGCCACAATCGAGCCAGCCTCGGCCACCTGCAAGGGTGTTTGCTGCTGCCCCATGAGGCTATAGATGCCGCCTAATCGTGTACCGTTAACGATCGCTCCATCTTGAAACGTCCCCTGCCAGACGCGCACGAGGGAGAGCTTGCCGCCTTGCTGGGTGTAGTAGGTTTTGAGGACTTGGGCGACGGGGATGTCGTCCGCCGACCCAACAGGATGACGGGCGGCCGCAACCGAGGGTTCGGGGGTTTCGCGCACGAGGGCATCGAGGAGGGGACGCACGCCATAATCTTGATCGGCAACGCCCACAAACACCGGCACGATTAAATCTGCCCCAAGCTCTAGCTTCAGATCACTCCAAATTTCATCAGCAGGGGGATTGACCTCTTCTAGAAGTTCTTCCAGCAGATGATCATCAAAGTCTGCCAAGGTTTCCAGCATGTCTTGGCGGGCTAGATGCTCTTGCTCTTTTAAGTCGTCGGGCAAGGGAACGGGATCGGCTGGGGCTCCGGGGTGGTAGTGGTAGGCTTGCTCGGTCACCAAGTCAATGAAGCCAGCGGTGGCAGCTCCTTGACCGATGGGATATTGGTGCAGCACGAGGGGCCGGGTTGAAACGGTTTGGAGGGCGTTGAGCAGATCGGAAAACCCTGCATGGGCCTTATCAATTTTGTTGATGAACAACAGGTGAGGAATTTCCCAGTCATCCAAGAATTGAAACAGGGCAGCCAAGGTCAAGACGCGATCGCTGTCCGGTTCACACACCACAATGGCTGCATCAACGCCAATCAGCGCATTGTAGGCTTCCTGGGCAAATTCAATCGACCCTGGACAATCCACAAACGTAAAATGAATACCGCTGTACTCAGTACTGGCAGCATTCACCTCCACACTCATCTGGCGATCGCGGGCTTCGGGGGTTGCATCGCCAACGGTATTACCGTCCTTGATACTCCCTTTGCGGGAGATGGCTCCCGTCACCGAAAGAATACTTTCGAGCAGGGTGGTTTTACCGCTCAAATAGGGCCCCACAATCGCCACATTTCGTGAGCCAGATACTACATTGCCACTCATACGACGCTCACTCCTTTATGGAATCAAAGTAACGTACTAAGCGCTGAGCAATGGTCTTATTCCTTAGCTGTGGTTACCCCATGACTGCCATAAATAGTCATAAAGTTTCACGAATGTTTGGAATGTTAATTGTTCGCGTTTAGCATGATTAATGAACGAATACAATTAGAGAAGACGGGCTTTATTACAGTTCAGACTACGAGATATTCGACTCAACAGATATTAAAAGTTTTGGATGTTTTCTAGGGTGATACCTGTTGATCTAAGGTGCTATAAACCTACTTCAACGGTTGAATAGCGGAGGGCGATCGCCTTCTGAATGATGATCAGATTTGTGATCTCTATCCTTTGATATCATCTGCATTGCAGGAATTCTAGAGAACTAAAGAGCCTATTGGGATGTGGATGTTGCTGGGATAGATAGCTCCTGCAAGGTTCAAAAAACGGGCTATCACGGTATGTTTTATTCCGTCATATTTTCTATAGATTAGTGACGGAATTGATACAGTGATGCGATCGCTTTTTGAGTAGGCACCGATGACAATTTCGTACTTTGAAGCGTGACTAAACCTCGAAATGTCTCTAACTGCTTATTCTTAGATTAACCTGTTGCTAAACACTGCTCAAAAAGCAGCAAGGAAAGTTTATACAGTGACTTGATCTTGGGGGCGATGGCCGTGAGTGATTGCTCAGCTACAGGTGCGTTACGGCTTCGCCTAACAGCACGCTACACCATGGTGAATTGAGTCATTGATCAAGACCTTGGTGGAGTTAATCGCTGCTTTTGTCGTTGCTGGGGGGCAGGTTGGGCATGGGGGGAAGTTGATCGAGGAGCGATCGCACTTCTGTGAGCAGGGCGTCCTGTTCTGCCCGCAGGGCATCGAGGCGTTGGGCGATATCGGTGAGGCGCTGCTGGGGAGAGTCGGCGTCCAACTGTTGGCGGGCAACGGAGGTGATCCACTGAGACTGTAGAAAGCGTCCTAACCGTAGAATGATCCACCAGCCTAGCCAAATTGGTAGCCGCAGGGCGCTGATCCAAGCATATTGAGCCAGACGAGCGATCGCCCCTAGCAACCCCCAGAGGAGGATGACCGTGATGCCTAGCAGCGCTACGGATACCCAAGGATGCCCCAGAAACCAAGCCATGAGGGGATGGTGGTCAAACCATTGCTGTACTGCCTCCGTGACGGTGCGGCGGAGGCTGCTGAGGGCGAGCTGAATAAAGCGATCGACGCTGCTGCTCATGGGGTATCGGGGGAGACGGCGGGCATCGGTGAGGGGCTGTCAGAGCAAGGTAGATCTGCTAGAGCAAGTCTTCGTCTAAGACCTTACCCCAGCGTCGTAGCCATTGCAGCACTTCCGGTGGCAGGCTAGCCTTGGCACGGGCGATCGCATTGATGCACACATGACGGGTGCTGGCCCGGGCCACGCAGGTCATGGGAGCGGGTTCTTCGCCAGGATCGATGAAGATTTCGTAAAGTGTTTCAAACTCGCTGCTGCCCAGTTGTCGCGGGCTAAGCTGAATGATTTGGCGATCGCCACAAAACATCGGCTGGAAAAAATCAACCGTGGCATTGGTGATGGGAAATGCCACCTTGGGATAGCAAAAGAAGGCGGGGAGGTCAATGCCAGCCTCGGCCAGGGATGCTTCGTAGGCATCGTGGCACATGGCTAATACATTGGCAAAGTACACGACGCCTGCAGCATCAGTCTCACGAAATCGGACGGTGCGGCGATAGGTATAAGACATAGGTTCAATCGATTCAGGATGGGGATAGGCAACAACAATGGGAAAAGCTCTGTGGGCGATCGCCCGATCTATTCGCTAAGGTCAGGGTAGATGGCTGAATTCTGCCCTGTGATACATCAGGTCACCATTCGGACATTCTACGATTGGGCGTGTCAAGATCAAACTAATCGCATCCTCAACGACCGCAGGTGAGTCCTTTTATGCCAGCTACGCCAGACTCTCAACCGTCTATCGCTCGCCATTATCACGAACGCACCAAGTATGACCCCGATACTATCGCCGCCAAATCTCAGCCCTTAGACTGGAATCAGCAGCCGGTTCCGTTCAAGGACTATAAGCTAGGCACCTCCGTGGATCTCAAACTCTACCTAACCGACGAGTTTGACCCAACCGATGCCACCCACCAAGCCTGGCGGCGGCTGTCTCGGCTGTTTCTCTGCAGCTATGGGCTAACGGTGAAGATGGTGACCATGAGCGGCGATCCAATCTATTTTCGGTCGGCTCCCTCGGCCGGTGGTCTCTATCCGGCGGAACTCTACCTGATCTCCCGAGGGACGCCTCTCTTGTCAGCGGGACTGTATAACTATCAGCCGCGATCGCATTCCCTGCTACATTTTTGGGATAGTGAGGTGTGGTCAGGGCTGCAGGATGCTTGTCTATGGCATTCTGCCCTCCAGCAAACCCAGATGGCCTTGGTCACCACGGCGGTCTTTTTCCGATCGGCCTGGCGCTACCAAGCTCGGGCCTATCGACGCATTTTCTTGGATACGGGGCATCTGCTGGGCAATATTGAACTAGCCTGCGCTCTCAATGACTATCGACCCCATTTGATTGGTGGCTTTGTGGATGAAGCCGTTAATCAACTGATGTATCTCAACTCAGACGAGGAAGGCGCAACAGCCGTCATTCCCCTTGCCGATCTGCTAGACGTGCAGCAAAATCTCCCGATCGCTGCCACGGCCCTGCCGTCTAAAACCCATAGCGACTATCCTAAAATTTCGGAGGGTGACCTCCTGGGCTATTTGCACCAAGCCACCCAGATTCATCCCGAGCCCGCTCCACCCACTAAGCGAGTGTTGATTGGCCCCTCCCGTCCGGTGCAGCCCGAACCCATAGCCCCGCCTGCCGAACCCGTTCCCGATAAATACAACTTTCCCTTTTGCTTGAAGGTGTCTACGGTGTCTGAGCCGATTCAATGGGGCGATCGCCTCGCTGACCTAGAGACCACCATGCTCAAGCGCCGTTCCACCCGCGCCTACAGCGGAGCTGACCTCACCCTTGACGAGCTGCGGGCGCTGCTCGATTTCACCTACCAACCCCAGCACTACATCGACCAAAGCTTCGATCGCCAGCCCGACTATTTCGACCTCAGCCTGATTGAGACCTTTGTGGCCGTATCTGGGGTGGATGGACTGGAAGAAGGCTGCTACTACTACGCTCCCAATGCCGAAGAACTGCGACAAATTCGCTTCAAAAACTTTCGGCGAGAGCTGCATTACCTCTGCCTTGGGCAAGATCTCGGGCGCGACGCGGCGGCGGTGGTGTTCCATACCGCTGACCTAGAACGGGCGATCGCTCGGTATGGCGATCGCGTCTATCGCTACCTGCACATGGATGCCGGCCATCTAGGCCAGCGTCTGAACCTGGGTGCCATTCGCCTTGGTCTAGGGGTAAGCGGTATTGCTGGCTTCTTTGATGATTCGGTGAATGAAGTGTTGGGCATTCCCGCTGATGAAGCGGTGCTGTATATCACCACTCTGGGACGCCCGAAGTAAGATCAGGTCAGATGAAAGCGATCGCTTAGCCTCTGATGAGATAAGACTTGTGTATCTATTCGATTCACGCTCAGAGGAAAGCTGTAGCGTGTGTTAGGCGAAGCCGTAACGCACTGTCCCGCAAAGCTTTATGCGTTACGCTATCGCTCTAGCGAAGCCATGCCGAAGGCTATACGCATTCTACGAATAAATAGGAAAGCAGATTTTCAGTGAGTTTCGTAGCTAGATTTGTAATGAGAGCGTTAATCTTCACCAGTTTGGGGCGATCGCCCGTTTTGAATCAACAACTGGATAGCGAGGGCAATGAGTCCTAGGGTAGCGATCGCAAATAGGGCCGTCACCAAGGTACTGAGCCCCATGACGAGGGTACGCACGGCAATGGCGATATTGGTTGCGAAGGGGCTGCCGGTGGGGACTGGCTTGTGGGCAAAGGTATCGATAATCGAGCGGGTGAGGAAATAGAGCGCCGTCCCTAAGCCGCCAGATACTGCCGCCCCGGTGAGGCACCGTAGGGGCGTGGGTGGCGTATCGATGGAGCTGGATGTTGGCGGTTTGGGATCGGATGACATAATCAGTTCCTCATGGCTCAGCACAATAGCAATTAGGCACCCGGATAGGCGATATGGATGCCGCTGGCAGTGGATTGGGTCACCCACAGCTCTAGATTGGGATCGGGCAGGCTAGCCCGGACGTTGGTCTGGATTTGAGCCGCATGGTCAGCGGATTGGGCGATCGCAAATACCGTGGGCCCAGAGCCGGACATCATCACCCCGAGCGGATTACAGGCAGCAAAGGCGGCTTTCAAGTCGCTAATAACGCTATGGGCCGGTAGGGCCACTTTTTCCAGATCATTATGTAACAGTTTACCTACCTCTTCTGGGTTACGGGAGGCGATCGCTGCCACCATGGGCCCAGAATGCACTCGCTGCTGCCGCCCTTGAATGCCGTCAGATTCAGACACGTAGGTGTGGCTAAACTGCTGACGATAGGTTTTGTAGGCCCAGGGGGTGGAAATGCTCAGGTTGCGATATTTACCAAGCACCAAATGCAGGCAATCTAGACTAGGCAAGGGCGATAGGATTTCCCCGCGTCCCGTGGCGATCGCGGTGCCGCCAGCAATACAAAACGGTACATCTGAACCGAGCTGTGCGCCTAGCTCTTGTAGCTCCGACTGCGTTAGCCCCAAGTTCCACATCAAATCCAACCCCACCAGCACCGCTGCACCATTGGTGGAGCCACCGGCTAGCCCAGCGCCCACGGGAATGTGTTTATCGATCGTAATCGCTACGCCGCCATAGCGCTGAAAGACGTCGGGAAATTGGTCTGCCATTAAAGCAGCCGCTCGGTAGGCTAGGTTGCTAGAGTCATTGGGCACCAGGGGATGATTGCAGGTCACCCGGATTTGGTCAACGCCAATGGATTTTAGATGTACCCGATCGCTTAACCCAATGCTTTGGAGAATCATGGCCATCTCATGGAACCCATCCGGGCGATCGCCAATAATTTCCAGATATAGATTAATTTTGCCCGGAGCGTACAGTGTATAGGACTGCATGGAAGTTACATCACGATCAGAGAACAGGGCGCATTCATTCCGAGGAGGGAGCGATCGCTTCTTGGGATAGCACATTGCTGAGCGCCACCCATTGGGCAACCCCTAGTTCCTCTGCCCGCGCCTGAGGGGATACTTTCAATTGTTCCAGCAAATGACCCAAGCGATCGCGATCGACGATGGATTTCAGATTATTTCGCAACATCTTCCGCTTGGTGGCAAAGCCTAGCTTGACGATCATCTCTAGGTGTTTGGGGAGGGTGGCCACGGCTTCGAAGGGACGAGGGACGAGCCGCACCACGGCGGAGTCTACCTTGGGTGGCGGCTGGAAGGCGGAGGGTGGCACGGTACAGATCATCTCACAGTCGGCCAGATACTGCACCCGCACCGACAATGCGCCAAAGGTACGAGATCCGGGCTTGGCACAAAGCCGCTGGGCCACTTCTTTTTGGGTGAGCAGCACAATAGATTCGTAGGGCACAGCCGTCGGTTTGGCGATCGTGCCCAGCAACCGTTCTACGATCGGGCCGGTGATGTAGTAGGGAATATTGGCCACTACTTTGTTGGGACGTTCTTGCCCAGATGGAGCGATCGCTGCCGCCAAGTCTAGGTTCAGAAAATCTGCTTCGATTAACAAAAGCTGGCTGGTTGACGGAAACTGTCGCCGCAGCGATCGCACCAGATCCCAATCAACTTCTACCGCCACAACGCTTTCCGCCTGCTGCAAAAGACTTCGCGTCAAGACACCCGTGCCTGGGCCAATCTCCAAGACGCGATCGCTGGATGTCAACTGCGCGGCATCTAGAATCTGTTTGAGCACCCGCTCACTGCGCAGCCAGTGCTGACCAAATTGTTTCCGAGGGACATGTTTCATTTGGTGATCCTACCTCGGAGAGCGATCGCTCGTCCAAGACCCACGCAACTATAGCTTGATTCATGGTCTCAAGGGAGCATCGCTATGGTCGTCATGGTTCTGCTTATACATGCTTGACCAATCGATTTTTTAGAAGAGCGATCGCTTCTCTATAAAATCAATTTTCGGAGGAGCGATCGCCAGACTCATCAGATAAATTTTGCAGGGATTTTCTTTTGTAGCGGCGATGGACAAAATACTGTTTTCCAGCTGCCCAAGCCGTTTTTGTTGCTACAACTGTGGCTTTTCTTTTAAGCGTCGGCTCTGGCTCTGGCTCATCGTCGAGGCCAAGAAAACATAGGGACATGAGTCCTAACGCCATCAGAATTAAGATCGTGCCTTCCACTTTGCCCCATGTCAACACAAGAAACGTTTCAAGAATTAGCAGGATGAAACCACCCCTTTTCTCAGGGATATCAATAACATATGCGCCAAGAGCATGGGGAAACAAGATTTGTAGCATGCCTAGCGCCGTCAAAATTAATGCAGGCAGAATAAGCATCTGAAGCTTTTGAGTTGAGACCATAAATTCCATGACCTTTGGATATGTTAATGCGATCGCCAATTGTTCTACCTTGGCACTGATAGCGATCGCCACTGCAGTTACGATGGCTATAGGTTGGTATCCTTGAGTAGCATTAAGATAAACTCAACCGTTTGACGATATGTGCTAGTTTATGAGAACGTTCGAGGTCCCGGGGGCTGAACTCTGATGGTGAAGTCTTGTATCTAGACTGCCCAATCCTCCTGTCAAAATATCGCTACCTTTTTAAGTATTCCAACTTAGCGTTCGCGCACCCAGCCAGCTTGGCCATAGGTTGATCTATCTACCCAAGATCTGAACCTATCGGGGAGCAATCAGCCTACCTTACAGCTTGAGTCAGATGGAATAGGATATTAAAATGAGGTGCTTTGAACCCGCTGCCCTAATACATACCTTATTTAGATTTTATCCTTAAGTTCCACGGCCATGGTGCTGATCTTAGGCAGGTTACTCCTAGTTCATCTACGCGAGGAAAGATCCTGCCAATCATCTTGGGCTGCAAATTTTCCAAGAAGAGAGTTTTCAGCCTTCTTGGCTTCTGTTGTAGGGCTATCCATACATCTACGCTGATTTTTTTGCCGGACAAAATAAAGCCCTGGGATCGTAGCGAGCCCAGGGCAGAATGACGTTATGTTCTCATGTCTCGAACTAGAGGATGATAGTCATCCAATCTTGAAGGGGCGGCCCTAGTGGAGAGTTGATGGGGTCGCCAAGGGGTGGAAGAGCACCCAGCAGAACAGCGGAACTAACAAGCTGGTTGCGATCGTAACAACTGCAATAACTTCTAAGCCTGTCATCAAATCGGTGGTGATCATAGTCGCCTCTCCTGTGGATTGTTGGACGGAGGCGCGTTCCTTCGGGATGTCTCCCTACTTCCGTTCTCTTCTTGCCTAACGTGACCTTGTGAGGACTAAGAGAATGAACGAAATTTACTTTCTGTATTCATCATCACAGAGTTGCGCTGCAGATGCAATGCCATGTGTCAAGGTTTGCTTATACGTTGATCTACCCCCCTAGGGCATAGACACAAGCCTTCTATATATAGAGAGCGATCGCTCCCCAGGATGCACGCCAAGGCCCAAGAGGCTACTTTTCCCCATAGGTCACGGGTTCCAGCCCTGAGATCCGGGTTCTAGACAACCTGCTTTTACCATCTCACTAAAATTTAGGCAACATTGCTTGACACTTCGTAACATTTGCTGTTACATTTATTTACATGAGGCAGCAAGGTGAACCAACACCCCGCTAGCCGCCCCGCCCGAATCAGTAGAACCGTAGTTAATGATGCTAGCTAGGTTTCTACGCTCACCCAACGGCGGGTTCTCAAAGGCTCACTGTTACTATCCCTGAAAGGAGTTGCGCCATGTTTGCACCAGTTGTTGTCCTAGTTCGCCGCGTTATGGGTGATCCCAAATTCATCAAGGTTCGTGGTCAAGCGATCGCCCTTCACTCGCAAGCCATCACTCGCTTTTGTAACAAATTTGGTATCGATCGCACCCGTCGGCAGAACTGGATTCGCCAAGCGCGGGACAACGGTAAAAAGCTGGGGCTACTTGCTTAACTCCCGATCGGAAGGGCTCGGCAAGCGATGGTGGGATATGTGACTCCCTTGCCTAGTGCCCAAACTCAATTCACGTCAACCCTTCAACATTTCAAAGGATACAAACTATGGATATGTTTCTTCTCGGTGCATTGTTCTTAATCGGTTGGGTCGCCGTTGCGGTGATCGGAACCCAAGCCTACTTCCGTGGTGAACAAACCAAGCCCATCCACGAGCGCAACTGGCGTTCTGATGGTTTCGAAATGGTGGCTATCACCGTCACGGGTCAAGAAACCGACTACAGCACCCGCACCCCTGGCTATGGCGCTATGGATGCCTATGCTAGCGGCAACCTGCCCAGCGCATAACGCCCAGGCAGCGTCCAAGAACGTCTAAATTTCGAATTTCTTCAACCAAACTTCCTAATCCGTCAAACTGACGACTCTCCTTCAACATCCCAGCGATCACTGGGGTGTTTTTTTTGATCGCGCCTGTAGAGAAATGGGCGATCGCTCGATGATCGAACGGAATTGACGCCATACCATACATACAACAACAGCACCCAGAACGGCGACATCGAGGGATTTCCTGTTTAGTGTTGAGTCTACATAGAGGTGTTTTAGTAGTCAACAAGCCTCTCTATTGTGCAGCTCTAGGAAATATCAACGACCTGGTTGGGTGCTGTTGGATTAAACCGGAACCAATTCAACTGGAAATCGATATTGACCTCCTATCTATTGATATTGAACTGTTTCTGGAAAAGGAGTTTTTAACCTCCTTGTTATTAGAATAGCGCTTGTCTTTAATTGATCCCCAACCTTGAAATCAAAGTTTACGATAGAGTTTATGATGGGTTTTAATGAGACTTTCTACCTAGCAGGTGAATTGCGAATAGGGTCAATGCTCCCTCGTTCTGTCTAATTCTCTGTGGAACTACCCTTGACTTGCAACTGAGGAAAAGTCCAAAAGAGTCATGCTTGAAACAAGCGCGATCGCGCTTAGGTTCTACTCCCAAATGATCGGCAACGTTGACTAGCCCCAACGGCTATGGATCCCAATAGTGATTCAGTAAAAATACTCATTTCTTTAACATCTTGTCCAAGATGGTCGTCATGGGCGATCGCTCCCGGCTGCTTGACAATCTCGGACTCTAGCCTGAAGGTGCGCCAATCATAGAGGTTTGTTGATGAACCTTGGGCTTGGTAGTGATGTCCTCCATCCTTTAATTTCTGGGAGGCGATCGCCACTCGCTCCAAGAAAGGATAGGATAGGATCGTTACAGCTTCTTTACAGTGTGACGTCCCGACCGGGTTTGGTATAGCCAATCAATGGTGTTCCCATGCCCCGACAAGGCAGGACGGGGGAAAGCCCCTCGATACTGCGGTTTGGGTCTACACCGTTGCGCTATTCACCCTACAGTCTGTTTTCTTACCCTGAACCTATGACACTTCCCATTCGCAATGTTGCCATCATTGCCCACGTTGACCACGGCAAGACGACTCTCGTTGATGCACTCCTAAGACAGTCCGGCACATTTCGCGAGGGAGAAGAGGTTCCAGACTGTGTGATGGACTCCAACGACTTGGAGCGAGAACGGGGTATTACGATCCTTTCAAAAAATACCGCCGTTCACTATAAAGATATTCTGATCAATATTGTCGATACGCCTGGACACGCCGACTTCGGTGGCGAAGTGGAGCGCGTCTTGGGTATGGTTGATGGCTGCATCCTGATTGTGGATGCTAACGAAGGCCCCATGCCCCAAACTCGGTTTGTGCTGAAAAAAGCTCTCGAAAAAGGGCTGCGGCCGATTGTGGTGGTCAATAAAATCGATCGCCCCCGCGCCAATCCCCATACGGCGGTGGACAAGGTCTTGGATCTGTTCATCGAGCTGGGAGCTGATGACGATCAATGTGAGTTTCCCTACCTGTTTGCCTCGGGGCTGTCGGGGTTTGCCAAGGCGACCCTAGAAGATGACAGCACCGACATGAAGCCGCTGTTTGAGGCGATTGTGGAGCATGTGCCGCCGCCGGTGGGCGATCCTACCAAGCCGCTCCAGCTTCAGGTGACTACCCTCGACTATTCCGACTATCTCGGACGGATTGTGATTGGGCGGATCCACAACGGCACCATTCGCTCCGGGCAACAGGCAGCGCTGGTGACCGAGTCTGGCAAGATTGTGACCTCGAAGATCACCAAGCTGATGGGCTTTGAAGGGCTCCAGCGGATTGAGCTAGAGGAATCGTCGGCGGGTAACCTGGTGGCGGTGTCAGGATTTGCTGATGCCAACATTGGGGAAACCATTACCTGTCCCAATGAACCGATGGCGCTGCCGTTGATTAAGGTCGATGAGCCAACCCTGCAGATGACCTTCTGCGTCAACGATTCTCCTTTTGCGGGTCAAGAAGGTACCTACGTCACCTCACGGCAGGTGCGCGATCGCCTCATGCGAGAGCTAGAAACCAACGTAGCGCTGCGGGTGGATGAAACCGATTCGCCAGACAAGTTTGCGGTGTCGGGTCGGGGTGAACTGCACTTGGGCATTCTCATCGAAACCATGCGCCGGGAAGGCTATGAGTTCCAAGTGTCTCAGCCTCAGGTGATCTACCGGGAAGTGACGGGGCAGCCCTGCGAACCCTACGAGCTGCTGGTGCTAGATGTACCGGAAGAAGCGGTGGGCGGCTGTATGGAGCGCCTAGGTCAGCGACGCGGTGAAATGCAGGATATGCGCGTGGGCGGTAATGGTCGTACCCAACTGGAGTTTGTGATTCCAGCACGGGGGCTAATTGGCTTCCGGGGTGAATTCATGCGGCTGACGCGGGGCGACGGCATCATGAACCATAGCTTCCTAGACTATCGGCCGCTGTCGGGGGATGTGGAAACTCGCCGTAACGGTGTGCTGATTGCCTTTGAAGAAGGAACCGCCACCTTCTATGCCATGAAGAACGCTGAAGACCGGGGTGTTTTCTTCATCACGCCGGGCACCAAGGTGTATAAGGGTATGATTATTGGCGAACATAACCGCCAGCAGGATCTAGAACTCAATGTCTGTAAAACCAAGCAGTTGACCAACCACCGTTCTGCCACCGGGGATGAGCTGGTGCAACTGCAAACGCCGGTAGACATGAGCCTAGAGCGTGCTCTGGAATATATCGGCTCGGATGAGCTGCTGGAAGTGACGCCGGAGTCTATCCGTTTGCGTAAGGTGTCGAACAAAAAGTTGGCGAAGCAGCGCTAAGACCGGATGACCTGACGATCGCCCGATGATAGACCGACGGGCGATCGCTCCTCGATACCAGAACCCTCATCCTCGGATGGGGGTTTTGCGTTAGGTGCCGCTGGGGGCGATCGCCTCTGAAGAAGCTCAGAGTATAGTAGAAAGGTAGGTTTACAGAAAGGGTAAGCTATGGCCACTCGTTCCCCTCAGATTGCCGTCATCGACTACGACATGGGCAATTTACATTCTGCTTGTAAAGGGTTGGAAAGAGCCGGGGCCATCACCCACGTGACCGATTCCGCTCCAGATCTGTTTGCGGCTGATGCAGTGGTGTTGCCCGGTGTGGGTGCTTTTGACCCGGCCATGCGCCATCTGCGATCGCGAGACTTGATCCAGCCCATCCGAGATGTGGTGGCCAGCGGCAAGCCGTTTTTAGGAATTTGTCTTGGTCTCCAGATTTTGCTGGAGGGCAGTGAAGAAGGCAGTGAGGCCGGACTGGGAATCGTGAAGGGTATGGTGCGTCATTTTCGCTATGAACCGGGGATTACCGTGCCCCACATGGGTTGGAATCAACTGGATCTCACCCAACCCCAACATCCTCTTTGGCAAGACCTGCCCCACCGCCCCTGGATGTATTTTGTGCATTCCTACTACGCCGATCCGACGGATGCCCGAGTCACTGCCGCCAGCATCACCCACGGCAGCCAAACCGTGACGGCGGCGATCGCTCAGGATAACCTGATGGCGGTGCAATTCCATCCTGAAAAGTCTTCAACATCAGGGTTACAGCTTCTGGCTAACTTTGTTGCTCATGTGAACAGCCAGCAATTGGTGAGTCTTCCATAGCCTGCCAGTTACCTGCGCGTTTGATTCTGCAGAATCAGGAGGGAAACCCATGGCGATGACAGGAGAAAACGTTGGGCTAGACAATGCTCAGTTCCGGGCTTTGTTTGAGAAGTCGTTGGATGCCATGCTCATCGCTGATGATCAAGGGCAATATGTGGAGGCTAACCCTGCAGCCTGTGATCTTCTAGGGCGATCGCGTGGGCAAATCATTGGCCAACACATTGCTGACTTTGTGCTGCCGGATCTTGATTTTGAGTCCGCATGGCAGCAGTTTCAGCAGCATGGGCAGCAACGGGGCGAAATCCAGATTTTGCGGGCCGATGGTTCGGTGCGGGACGTGGACTATGCGGCAACGGCGGATGTATGGCCCCATCACCATCTGTCCATTCTGCGAGACATCACGGAACGCAAGCGCCTAGAGCGAGACGTTCAGGATCTACAGCAGCAGCTTGAACGGCGCGCCCAAGATCTAGAGCAGCACAATGATCAGCTACAGGCTGAACAGTTTCAGCAAAAACAAGTAGAGGCAGCGTTACGGCAGAATCAAGACCAACTGCATGTCTTAATCGACGCTCTGCCGGTGTGCATATCCTATATCGATCGCCATCAGCGCTATCGGTATGTCAATGCCAATTACCAGGTATGGTTTGGGCAAACCCCGACGGAGCTTTACGGAAAAACCGTAGCCGATGTCGTAGGTGAGGCTGCTTACGGTATTGTGCAGGGCTATATTGAACGGGTGCTGGCGGGAGAAACGGTGACCTATGAGGTGACCGTACCGTTTCCGATCACTATTCGTCATATTCATGGCACCCTGGTGCCCGATTTTGATTCCCAGGGGCAGGTACAGGGCTACTATGCGGTGATCTTAGACTTGAGCGATCGCCATCGGCTGGAGCAAGCTCTGCAAGACAGCCAACGAAAATACCAGACCCTCTTTCAGATTTTGCCGGTGGGCGTTTCCATCCTTGACGCGGAGGGGCGTTTGGTGGAGGTGAATCCAGCCGCCGAAGATATTTCGGGATTTTCGTTAGATGAACTGACCCAACTCACCTACGATGCTTCGTCTTGGCAGATCATATGTCCTGATGGCAGCCCCATGCCGCCCTCAGACTATGCCAGTACCCAGGCGCTGCTGAAGAATCAGGTTATTCGAGGGCAAGAGCAGGGCATTGTGCGCCCAGACGGTCAGATTCGCTGGATCAGTGTGAGTGCTGTTCCTATTCCCCTGGATGACTATGGGGTGGCGATCGCCTTTGTTGATATCACGGAGCAAAAAGAGACAAGCCAAGCTCTACGCCGCAGTGAAGAGCAGCGCAAGCTAGCGGTCGATCTCTCCAAAACTGGCTGCTGGGAATTTAACGTGGCTACCGGTGAGGCTAGTTGGAATGACAACCAATTTTTATTGATGGGGTTATCGCCTCTGCAAGAGATCAGCCACTATCAAACATGGCGCGATCGCGTTCATCCTGATGATTTAGCCGAAGCAGAAGCTGTGTTTAACCTAGCTTTGGAGACTCAGACGGATCTAGAGGTGGAATATCGGGTGATCCATCCCGATGGTACGGTGCGCTGGATGCTCAATCGAGGGCGAGGCATTTATGGTGCAGATGGGACAGCGGAACGGATGGTGGGCATCATGCTCGACATCACCGATCGCAAACTGGCAGAGGAGGCGCTGCGGCAAGGCAAAGCCTACTTTGAGTCTTTGACGACAGCCATGCCTCAAGCGCTGGTGCGTAAGGATCGTGATGGGATCATTACCTTTGCTAATCCGGCGTTTTTAGCTGAGCTCAACAAGCCACAGGACGAGATCTTGGGGCGCACCGTCCATGACTTATATTCGCCAGAGCTTGCCAATCAATTTGCGGCTGAAGATGCCTATGTTCTAGAAACTGGGCAAGTTCTAGATGAGATTGTTGCCTGCCCTTCGCCCCAAGGAGACGTATCCTACGCTCAAGTACTAAAGTCTCCTCTTCAGGATGCCGATGGGCAGATGATTGGCATTCAGAGTATGTGTTGGAATATAACCGATCGCGTTCTCCTAGAACAGGCGTTACAGGCTTCTGAAGCCAAGCTCAATGCCATTCTTAACAGTACGGCTGCTGCTATCCTGAGTGTCCAAGTGTTTGCCGATCGCTCCTATCGGTATGACTACTGCTCGGCAGGCTGTGAATCCATATTTGGCTATAGCCCAGAAGCTTTGATTGCAGATTCACAGCTTTGGTGGTCGCGGGTGCATCCTGAAGATATAGAACAAAACATTCCACCTTGCTTTGAGAAGATCTTTGCGGAAGTGCCCTGCCAATTTGAATATCGGTTTTGTCGGGGCGATGGTACTTGGCGCTGGTTATCGGTCGTCGTCACGTCTCAGTGGCAGGAAGAGCTACAGGGATGGCATGTGACCAATGTCCATACCGACATTAGCGATCGCAAGCAGGCGGAGCTAGAGTTAGAGACCACCCGGCAGTTTTTGCAGCGCATTCTCGATCATTTACCACTGGCGGTCTTTGCGAAGGATGCCCAGACCCTCACGTTTATGCTTTGGAATCCTGCTTGTACTCAACTGATGGGCTATCTACCAGAGGCTGTTCTGGGTAAAACAGATTATGATTTATTTCCTGCTGAGCAAGCTGATCTTTGTACGTCTCAAGATCGAGAGGCGATCGCTACTGGACGGTTGATAGACTTACCTGAGGAAGTCATTGCCGCCCAGGATGGAAGTTTGCGCATCATCCACAATCGCAAGGTTGCAGTGTATGATGCGGACGGACAGCCCCAATGTGTAATTGGCATGGCTGAAGATATCACCGAACGACGGGCGGCAGAAATGGCGTTGCGCCAGCGAGAACAGGAGTTTCGAGCCCTGGCTGAAAATGCTCCTGATATGATTTTTCGCTGCGATCGCCAGTTTCGCTTTCTCTACGCGAATCCTAAGGGTGCAGAGCTGAGCGGGATGTCAGCAGAAGACTTTCTAGGACACACTAGCCGTGAGTTAGGATTTCCCGAGGCAATAGTCGAACGCTGGGAATCGGCTATGGATCTAGCATTCACGACGGCTCAAGAACAAACCCTTGAGTATGAATTTCCATTGCTTGGGGGGAATCATGTTTTCTATTCTCGCATTGCACCGGAGTTTTCGTCGGACAGTCAGGTGACTTCAGTATTAATTATCATTCGCGAGATCACCAATCTAAAACACGCTCAGCAACTGTTGCTACAGCAGGCAGAACAGGAACGTTTGCTCAATACCATCACTCAACATATTCGGCAATCTCTCAACCTAGATCATATTTTATCAACCGCTGTTCATGAGGTTCGATCCTTATTGCAAGCCGATCGTGTCGTTGTCTATCGATTTAACCCAGACTGGAGCGGCAATATGATCGCTGAGTCTGTTGTACCGCCTTGGCAGGAGATTCTAGACAGCAGTCTTCATGATCCTTGTTTTACTGGCACCTTAGTAGACGAGTATCAGCTGGGTAAGATTAACCGAATCGATGATCTCCAAAACTCACGTCTAGCACCGTGTTATGTAGCGTTGCTCGAACAACTGCAGATTCAGGCGAGTCTGGCTGTCCCTATTACATGGGAGAACAATCTCTGGGGATTGTTCTGTGTACATTATTGTGCAGCCCCCCATATATGGCAGCCCTGGGAAGAAGACTTGCTCCACCGTTTAACGACTCAATTAGCGATCGCTTTGCAGCAGTCAGAGCTGCATCAACAGGTGAAACAATGGAATCTCAAACTAGAGCATCAGGTGCAGGAACGCACGGCAGATCTTCAGCAATCCTTAGCGTTTGAAGCTACTCTCACTTCCATCCTAGATAAGGTGCGAGATAGCTTAGATGAAGAGCAAATCCTAGAAGCTGTGGTGCTAGAGCTAGGACAACGTCTGGGTGTGGAATGTTGTGATACGGGTCTATATAATGATGACTGCACCATTTCTACGATCGCTCACGAATTTGTGCGGCGATCGCTGCCATCCAAGAAAGGTCTGACATTTTTGATTGCCAACAGCCGTCAAACTGATGTTTATTCTGTTTTGTTTCAAGGACAAGCCTGTCACTTCTGTAATACCAATCCTTGCCGCTCTAGTGAAGAACACCCTTACTTAGCAGTTTTAGCCTGTCCCATTGTCGATGATCAGGGAATTTTGGGAGATTTATGGCTGTTTCGATCAAGATGGGAATCATTTAGCGAGGCTGAGGTGCGCTTGGTGAAACAGGTTGCCAATCAATGTGCGATCGCTCTGCGGCAGTCACGTCTTTACCAAGCTGCCCAAACCCAGGTGTTAGCCCTCGAAAAGTTAAATCGCCTTAAAGATGACTTTCTCAGCACCGTTTCCCATGAACTGCGCACACCCATGTCTAGCATCAAAATGGCGACAGACTTGCTGGAGATGCAGCTTCGACAGATGGGACTACTACCCCATGATTCCTATTCATCAACAGATCCGTTGGCGCATACTCCCTTAGCACGCTACGTTCAAATCCTCAAAGACGAAGAAGATCGGGAGATCAACTTAATTAATGACTTACTTGATTTAACCCGTTTGGATGCAGACATAGAACCCTTAGTGCTCACCTCATTGCACCTACAAGACTGGTTGCCCCATATTCTAGAACCCTTCATGGTGAAGGCACGGCAGCAACAGCAAGATTTGACCCTCACGCTTGATCCATCATTACCTCTTCTGATAACAGACTTATCTCACTTCCAGCGCATTCTGCATGAGCTGTTGACCAATGCTTGTAAGTACACTCCGGCTGGCGGCACGGTGAATCTTTCGGTGCGAGCTAACCTAGGTATTCTAGAGATCGTCGTGACCAATTCTGGCGTTGAAATTCCAGAGTCTGAGCGCGATCGCATCTTTGATCGTTTCTATCGCATTCCCAGTCATGATCCTTGGAAGCACGGCGGTACGGGGCTTGGTCTCGCTCTTGTTCAAAAGCTTGTGAACTGCTTGGGTGGGACAATACAGGTCGATAGTGGTGACCATCAAACGTGGTTTACCCTACGACTGCCGATCGCTCCATCCTAGGTTTGGATGAATCAGGGGCTGAACCTTCACTAAGAAACCCTAACACCTCATGCAAAACGTTGCGGCATCTGGCTGATCGTCGGCGTTGCCGGTGGCACTGTTGTGCTTGGCGCTGGATTTTTAAGAATGTCTACGGATATCTCTTAAAACGGATCGAATAGCCTTTTGGTAAGGATGTTTTGTCTTGATAGAGGAGGAATCTTATATGGACGCCAGTATAGCGATTCATGGGCTAGAGCACTACGCCCAGAGTTACAGCGTTGTTTTGACCTACCCTGCCAATAGCCAGCGGGTGTCGGGCTTGACCGTGGGCGATCAATACCCCGTGCTCAACCAAGTGATGACGTTGACATCGATTCAGATTGTCGATCAGGGGGGCGATCGCTCTTGGCAACTCTGTTTTGAGCCGGTCTAGTGTGAGCCGGTTGAATGTGAACCGGTCTAGCCTCAACCTGTCCCATGCTTGGGTAAGGAGCCTCAACCTTCTGGACGGTGGACTCGCTTGCCGGTGAGTTCCATGACGTTATGCTCTGCTCGCCGGTTGCTGGACGAACATCTCAATGCTGGCGGCTAGAAGTCTTGCCTGCCTGGGCAAAATGTCTAGACGGGGTCAAGCCTGCGACGCTAACTGTTGAGATAATCCGCATCTGCTTCGGGTAGCGATGGGTTAATGCTAATACCTGAGCCCATCTCAAAACCGGCCGGCGTACCCAAGCGCGGACGGATCTGGCAAGACCAGTGAAGCTGGGGCTCATTAGCTTTATAGCGAGCGGCGGTCATGATGGCAAAGTTATAGGCGGGATTGTTGAGCTTTTGGTAAAGCTTGAGCAACACCTGCTGGAGAATGTTGGCAAACTGAACAACTTGGTGGGGAGTGATTGTTCCAAAGTCAGCACTGTGAACCTTGGGCAAAATCATCACCTCAAAGGGCACCTCTGCTGCATAGGGTACAAAGGCGATAAACTCGTCATTTTCTGCAATCAGTCGTTGGCGATCGCACAGCTCAAACTCCAGCATATCGCAGTAGGCGCAGCGCCCCCAGTCATCAAAATAGCGTTGGGCTTCATCCTCTTGCCAGCGATAATGGCGTGGCACGATGGGGGTGCTGATGATCTGGGAGTGGGGATGGCGTAGGGAGGCTCCCGCCGTCTGCCCATGGTTGCGAAAAATGATGATGAATAGGTTTTGGGGAATTGCCATCAGCGTTAGATACCGCTGGCGATAGGTTTCTACCACCGTGCTGACGGCCTCCAGAGGCATGGTCTCTAAGGTTTGATCATGGTGAGGACTTTCAATCACGACCTCGTGATGACCATAGCCAGGCAATTCTAGATAGATACCTGTGAGCGATCGCAGGGGTTTGACATCGGGCGACAGGGCCGGATACTTGTTAGGAACAACCCTGGTTTGCCAGCCTTCTCCCGTAGCATCCATCAGTTCCAGCAAAATGGGTTCGTCATGGTAGTGGCAAAAGGGGCAGTGAGCCCGCTCCACATCGTTGGATGGCAGATGACTGGCGATGGGCTGAAAGTCTTGCGGACGCTGACGACGGCTGGGCGCATAAATCACCCATTCATGGGTCGCTCGGTTGAGGCGAATGTGGCTATTATTCATGGGAACGTTTGATGCAACGACTACAAGGAGCGATCGCTCCGTCTGCATCGTTGGGGGGCTGAACTCGATCGTGGTTTATGTGTTTCCTCAATTATCTAGGCTGTTCTTCCGGAACAGGGACGATCATGACCGAGCCTTAAGATATTGCAACGTCAGCCTGCTGCGCGAGGTGTAGATCTAAGTGTGGCTCCTGCTACTTGCCAATGCGGTTTCAAATCGTGCTGGGGAAGGGGGTGACCATGCGAAATGGCTTTTAAATGCATTGAATCCATCAAATGGGAGCATGTGCTATCCGGTCATCCATTGTTATGGTATTGATGCTGGCACAACCATAACCCTAAAGCGTTACGTTCATCTTCTATAGTTTGCTTTAACCCTAAGAGACTACATCCATGACTGTTAAGACTACTCTACTTGCATTCACCCTTGGCACCTTGGGAGCGATCGCGCCAACCTTGGTAGCCATAGCCGATCCAGTGGTAGAGGCTGAAACCACTGCCGGCACCAACGATAGTTTCGCGACCCGAGAAATGCTGCCCTCCGGTGCCTCCCATGTGCTCGGTAGCCTAAGTTTTGGTGCTGATTTAGAGGCCTACGACTATCAATTTTCGGGACAACTGTCGCCGGATGAAGCTGATTTCTACACCATTCCAGATCTACCCTCCAACCAACCTTTTTACGTATGGATCGATAACACCGCCAGTGGTGTTGATACGGTGCTGGGCGTGTTTGATGGTGAATCTGTCCTCCAAACCGATGATGATGGTAGCCCTGTTGGTAGTGGGCTAGCTTCTGCTACGGGAGGCACCGTCAGCGCTGACGGCACCATTCGTCTGGGCGTATCAGGCTTCCCTGATTTCAACTTCGATGGCATGTACGATGATCCAGGGTTCGGCATGGAACCTATGCCCCCCAGTGATTTCACTCCCCAGGGAGGAGACTACAGCGTCTACGTGCAGCTAGGCACCAACTCTGTTGCCAATGTGGATGCTGCCAGTGCTGACTATACCTTCACCGAAACTCTGATCCCCGGTGAAGTTGGGATGATTGCCTTGGATGATCTGCCTGCGGGTGAGCCCTTTGTGGTGTGGATTGACAACAGCGACAGCGGCATTGATACCATGGTGGGCATCTTTGACCCAGCCGGCGATCTCGTGGATCTCAACGACGATGGTAGCCCCGTGGGTAACGGACTGGGCTCCATCTTGACTGGATTTGTGAGCGATGACGGATCGGTTGATGTGCGAGTCACCCTGTTTCCCGACTTTGACTTCACAGGCGAATACATGAGCCAAGGGCCAGGAGAGATGCCTCCCTTTGAGCCAGGTCCCCATGGTGTAGAAGGCGAGTATGAGCTTTACGTGAAATTGGGGATCGATTCTCTCCCCGGTGATATAGATTTCTTGGTCTTCCCAGATTTGACTCCCGGCAGTGAGTTTGTGGCGGAAGTTACACTGGCTAATTTTGACCCCGTTTTGGGTTGGTTTGATGATGAGGGACAGTTGATTACGGTGGATGACGATGGCGGAGAGGGTGTCTATCCGCGCATGGTAGGTACGGTTCCTCCCAGTGGTAGCGTCACGTTGGCGGTAAGCTCTTTCCCTGATTTTGAATTTGACGGTAGTCATCAGGCCGTGAGTGACTATGTCGTGAGGTTTGAGGCTCCGTCCAACTAGGATCTCCCTAGCATGTTTAACCCAACGGTGATCTTTGTGTAGCGATCGCCGTTGGAGGTCGGTGACTGCACCCGTGCCTTCTCCTGGTCTAGAACGTTTAAGACAACCTGCTGCTCCCCCACGATGGAGCGATCGCTGGAGCCCGAACCTAGGTTCGGGCTTTTTTTGATGGATGGGGCCGTCTAGAACGATGACGTGCGAGCAAGGTTCCAATAGATACGGCTCTGAGGTGCCCCGTCTGAGTCAGGGATTTCATCGTTGATGTCCTGATCTCCCATACTAGGTCGGGAAGATAGGGATAGACGCTCAGTGGCCTGCGCCGGCGGTGTTGGCTAGACAGAGCAAAATTTTAAGCCAGGGCCACCGTTCGATTCATGGGGGCTTGGCAGGGCTGGGGATCTAGGCGATCGCCCTTGGGCAGGCGATCCCATGGCATGGAATCAATGATTCACAATGAGCAGGACGGGGGACACCTTGAAAAAATTTCATTGGCTAAATCTAGCGGAATATGCATCCTTGGTGGGCTTGGGGGTGGGTACCGTCGCATCGATTGTGTCGCAGCAGATGCTATTTACCTCAGCGCCACTGTCATTTTTGGTGTTGTTGAATCTTGCCAACCGACGACGTCTAGAGACCATGACCGGCAACGATATGGCGATCGCCATTGCCCAGGTGGATCAAAAGGTCAACAAGCATTTAGAACTCCTGGATCAACAGGTGCGATCGATGCCGACGGTGGAAGCGGTTGGTCATCTCCGGCAGTCGGTTTTGCGGAAAAATCGCGAGGGGTTGGAGCAGGTTGCGAATGGCGTTAAACGAATGCAGCAAGAGATGCAGCGTCGTTTGCAAGCCGTGGAAAAACGCAATGAAACGCTGAACTCAGAACAGCTTGTGCAGATTGCTGAACAGTATAGTGCTCTATCGGATTCCCTAGGGCATGTAACAGCCCAAGTCCATCGACTGTCCACGTCAGTGAACACAGATGGTGTGGGCAGTGATATTGCTCAGTTGAAATCGGAGGTGGGGCAACTTCAGGCCAATTTACAAAAGCTAGCCGATCAAACCCGTCCGACGCTCACCTCGGTGCAAGACCAAGTGAGTCATCTCAATCGCCAGATTCAAAAGCTGCCGCCACCCTTTGACTCTAGCGCCATGAAGGATGAGGTGGGTGAACTGATCAAAATGGTGTCAGACATGGTGCCCAAACGAGACTGGGGGGCGCTGGTAGCGGAGGTGCAGGCGCTGCACCGTCAGCAGGAAATGCAGGCTCAGGTGGATGAGGCCATTCGCCAAGATCTAAAATCCATCCATCTGAAGGTTAAGTCGCCAGGTGCGCCGGTGGACGTATCTGCCCTGCGCAAGCAAGTGCAAGACTTGGCTCAGCGTCTTGATTCAATGCCGCCCCCGGTGGATATTGCGGCCCTATCGAAGACCGTGGAACACTTAGTGGATAGCGTGAAGGGAGCGGTGCAGGATACGGTGCCGAGGCAAGATTGGTTGACGTTGCAGGCTCGTGTTCAGGTACTTTTGCAGCAACATCAACATCAACAGCAGGTGGCCGACGAGCTGCAGCAGGGGGTGAAACGTTTGGAGCAACAGCTTCAAGATATGCCTGCAGCTCCCCAAATGCGATCCCATGTGGAGCAAATTCTCCGGCAGCAGCTTCAGGAACTGGGGCAACAATTGCACCGCCAACTGCGCCAGCGCCCTTCGTCGCTTCAGTATGTGCCGTCTATGTCTCTCACCAACGGTAACGGTAAGTCCCATGCGCTCACAACCCACTCAGGGATGGATGGCGAGAGTTTGGATACCTTAGAGCCGGTGCATTCGGAGGAAGAGTTTCAGTTGCGCATTGAGTCCATGCTGCGCCAAGAGTTGGCGGATATTAATCAGCAACTGCAATCCTTACCCGATGGCTCTGACTATGAGTTTGTGTTTGATCTCGGTCATCCAGAACCGCCCACAACGTCTGCTCAGGTGACGGAAGCGATCGCCAACAACCGGGCGACCCTAGAAGCGGCCTTGGCCCAGACCCAAGAGCGGCTGATTTTGATTTGGCCTTGGTCGAGCCAGTGCGACTTAGATGACGCCATGCTGGCCCAGTTTCGCGCCATGCTGGATCGGGGCTGTCGTTTAGATATGGGCTGGTGTCATTTGGCCGATCGCACGGAGCCTCGGTTTTTGAGTGTGATTAATCAGCGGTGGTTCATCAATCCTCTAGAACGCGGTACCTTGCACAACACGCTGCAAAAATTCCTCACCCTCAAGCGCCAATATCCCCAGCATTTTCAGTTTAAAATCTTGGGTACCATTGAAAACTTCTTTGTATCCGATCAACAGTTTGCGGTGTTGGGCATCAAGGATACGCTGATTACCCAAACGGCCTTTCCCCATTTAGAACTGAAGTTGCGCACCACCGATTCGCTGGTGATTCAACGCTTGGTTGATCGTTTTGAATCGACGGAACTGGATTCTAACGATCTCGATGCCTATTGGAATCGAGCCGTGACCCGCTACGATCTGGGCGATAAGTCCGGGGCCCTAGCTGACTTCGAACATATTCTATGTTTGGCGTCTGATGATGCCCTGGCCTATACCTATCGAGCTTCAGTGCGCTATGACTTGGGTGATAAGGCTGGGGCTGCGGCAGACTTGGATGAAGCTCTGAATCTAGAGGCTAATCAGCCGACGGTCTACTGCAACCGCGGGCTCATTCGGGCAGAGATGGAGGATCATCATGGGGCGATCGCTGACTACAGTGCGGCTATCTGGGCCAAGCCTGATTTGGCCATCGCCTTCTTCTACCGAGGCTTGAGCTACCAAAAGCTGAATAACGCCACCGCTGCCCTCACGGACTACCACGAAGCGATTCGCCTAGACTCCGGTGCAGCGATCGCTTACTACCACCGCGCCATCATGGAGCAGAAATTGGGCGATCGCCTCAGTGCTTTGGCAGATTTTGAGAAGGCTGCCCAGTTGTTTGCCGCCCGAGGTAGCCAGGCTAATGCCCAGCGGGCCAAAGCCTGTTGGCAAAAGCTGCAGACTTCGTAGCTGCAGAATCCATAGCTGTAGGATCCGTAACGTGATGCTCTAGGGGAGGCGTTGCCAGTCTAGGGTCTGGGCTGACCAGCGTAGGAGATGGATGGGTTCTTGCTGGGGCCAAGTAGGAAGCCCTAGGGCACGGCGGGGAGCTAGGGTGGCTAGGGCGATCGCCTCGGATGGCTCACATAGACCCTGGCGTACAAGATACTGCACACCGGCCAGCAGGGGTAGAGTTGTGCCCGAGAGGGTGCCGTCTGCTAATCGGGCCGTGCCTTGAATCACCTCAATCTCTCGACTGTCCCAGGGGTAGCGACCATCGGGCAATCCTAGGGGAGCCAATGCATCGCTGACGAGAAAGAGACCTTGGGGATAGGGCTGGGGCGATCGCCCGCCGCGCCCTATGCGTAGGAGTAGATCAAGCATGGTGGGAGCCACATGCACCCCATCGGCAATCACACCGCAGAAAACCTGGGGATGGGTGAGGGCCGCGCCCAAAAGACCCGGCTGGCGATGATGCAGGCTGGGCATGGCATTGAAGGCATGGGTGACCATGGAGGCTCCCTGGTCAAAAGCTCGTTTGGCCTGCTCTGCCGTAGCTTGGGAATGCCCTAGACTTACGATCATGCCTTGGTTGACGAGGGTGGGAATCACCTGCCCACTGGGGTCGAGTTCTGGCGCTAGGGTGATCACCTTGACCAAGGATGTATAGTTGGCGAGGACTTGGGAGACCTGCTCTAGGGTGAGGGGTTGCAGATGTTCGGCGGGATGGGCACCCCGTTTTTGGGGATTGAGAAACGGCCCCTCTAGGTGAACGCCCAGAATACGTGCGCCGCGATCGCCCCCTTGGTCACGGAAGGCTGCTAGGGTTGCCAGGGCCCGGTGAATGTTGTCCAGTGAGGTGGTCACCAGGGTGGGCAAAAACGCATCCACGCCTTGCTGCCAGAGAAAGCTGCAGATCTTGTCTAGGGTCTCTAGGTGAGCGATCGCTAAGTCGGGAAATGCCAGGCCCAGCGCGCCATTGATTTGGAGATCCACCCCGCCTGGTGAAACCCAGTCGCCGCCTACATCCAGGCTGGCATCATCGGGGGCGATCGCTTCGTCCATGGGCTGGATGCGGGTCAGCCGTCCAGCGGTTAAGCAAAGTTGGTGAAGTCCGTCGCGGTCGGGTAGGCGAGCGTTGATAATAGTGGAGGATTGGGCAGCCATGGGCAGATATCTAAACGCCGATCTGCTCCAATCTTCCCACAGTCGCTTGCCCCGCATGGGGTATCTGGTGTTGAATTCTATGACCCATCCGTTTGTTGGCATCATCATGGGCAGTGACTCCGACCTGCCCACTATGCAGGCGGCGATCGCCATCTGTGAAGACTTTGGCGTGCCCCATGAGGTGGCGATCGTCTCGGCCCATCGCACCCCTGAGCGCATGGTGGACTATGCCCAAACCGCCCACACCCGAGGGCTCAAGGTGATTATTGCAGGAGCCGGTGGCGCAGCCCATCTGCCAGGCATGGTGGCTGCCCTCACGCCCCTGCCGGTGATTGGGGTACCGGTGCTCACCCGCACCCTCAACGGTGTCGATTCCCTATACTCCATTGTGCAAATGCCGAGGGGGATTCCGGTGGCCACTGTGGCCATCGGCAATGCTCAAAATGCTGGCCTGCTGGCGGTGCAAATGTTAGCCAGCCATGACGCTGCGCTGCTGGAAAAGGTGCAACAGTATCGACAAGCTCTACAAACCAGCGTCATGGAGAAACAGGCTCAGCTTGATGAGCTAGGATATCAGGCATATTTAAAGGAGATGTAGAAGACTGGCTTAATCCAACACGATCGGGGATTGGGGCTAGAACATCTTGGACATAGGAAGATTAGCCGGTAGGAGATAGAAGGTAGGAGGATGACGTCCATCTCACTTAACGCCTAAGATCCTGATGGCTCAGACTTTGCCTGCCCTCACCGATCGCCTGTCCATAGCTCATGGAGTAGATTTCAGCGGTGGACACAGAACATTTGTCTTACCAACAGCGGCTGCAGCAGTATCGAGAACAGTTTACCGAGGCGGTTGCCCAAAATGCCCATCGTGATCCACAGATGCGATCGCGGTTTAATGAGCTGCGTCAAACTTTGGATCTCAACCCTCTGACGGTGGGTGAGCTGGAGCAGAGTATCATCCAAGACCATCTGTCTGCCGCTGATCCGTCTGGGCTGGGTGATCTAGTGCCTCGCAACACGCCTCAATCCCCGAGCGATCGCCCTGTGGGATCGGCCGAGGAGCGATCGCCCGATCCCCAAGATACTCCTCCGCCGAGCGATCGCCCCCCGGTTCAGGATAGGCACCCATCGCCGAGCGATCGCCCCCCGATGGCTGACACATCTCCCTCTACATCTGGGATGCCAGGGAGTCAATCGCCTGAGGCAGAGGAGCGATCGCAACCGGAGTCGCCGCCAGAAGAAGACTTTTCCGTAGAACCTACGGATCCTCAACCAGACTGGGTAGAGCGCTATAAAAAAGCCGTGTGGGATGCCACCCAGCGGGCCCTACCGATTCGCGATGAGGATCGGCATCATCTAGAGTCTCAGCGGCAGGAGCTTGGCCTCACCCTAGAGGAGGCGGTGCGCTTTGAGGCAGAAGTGATCGACCAGGTAAAGCAAGAGGAAGATGAGTATCAACATCGTTGTCAGCAGTATCAGGATGTGGTTAGGGAGGTCTGCGCTGTTGAATGGCCCCCAGGAGCCTATGCTGAGCACTATCTAAAACAACGACAGCAGGACTTGGGTATCCACGATAAGGATCTGTTGATGCTAACGGAACCGATTGTCAGCGCTGTTCAAACAGAAACTCAGCCCCCTCCTTCTGTCCAGCCTGCTGCTGGGGAGGCGAGGGATGGGGAAGAGGCGTCTCCCGAATCGTTGAGCCAAGAGTCGTCTGTTGAGGCGCGACAATCCAGTACGGCATCTAGCCATGAGGACGATGGGCAGATGAAGGCTAGTCCCTTGATGCCTTCCGTG
>DATNRH010001185.1 GCA_036703605.1 Candidatus Obscuribacterales bacterium
GAGTTTCGGGTGGCGAAGGAACGAGTGAGCTATTACGACAAAGATGGCAAGCTCACCACGGAGTCGCTGAAGGACTATACACGGCGATCGGTGAATGCGACCTATGAATCATTAGATCAGTTTCTAACCAAGTGGAATGGGGCAGAACGGAAGGAGGCGATCGCCCAGGAACTGCAAGACCACGGCGTCATCCTCGAAGCCTTGCAAGAAATGGTGGGCAAAGGCTATGACCTGTTTGACCTGATTTGCCATGTGGCCTTTGATCAGCCGCCGCTAACCCGCAAGGAACGTGCCGACCAGGTACGCAAGCGGGATGTGTTTACCCGCTATGGCGACAAGGCGCGACAGGTGTTGGAAGCCTTGCTCGACAAGTATGCGGATCAGGGCATTGCCTCGATTGAAGATACCAAGGTGCTCCAGCTCGACCCCTTTGCGGATATGGGAACCCCGGTGGAGATTGTCAAAAGCTTTGGTGGCAAAAAGAAGTATCGCCAAGCCATTCAGGAATTAGGGCAACTGCTGTATGACGATCAGGGTGCTTGAGGTTCGCTGCGCCAGAGACAGGTCGCTTTCCCTGAGGGGCGATCGCCCTTACTATCAGACATAGACTTGAAGCCAATTAGTACATTTGCACTGAAAAGAATTATGTCGTTTTCTGCCACCATCAAATCCATTCAAGACATCATGCGGAAGGATGTGGGGGTGGATGGGGATGCCCAGCGAATTGGGCAATTGGGTTGGATGCTGTTCTACAAAATCTTTAGTGACCAGGATGCGCAACTGGAACTGGAAGACGATGACTATGAATCGCCCATTCCCTGGGATCTGCGGTGGGAGGACTGGGCAGATAGTGAGACCTTGGGCAAGGATGCACCGACGGGCGATCGCCTCTTAAAACTGGTGGATGATAGCCTGTTCCCAGTGTTGAAGGACTTATCCACTGATGGGCTGCAAGGGATAGCGCTGGAGCGGGCGAAGCTGCTAAAAAGCGTGTTTGCCGATGCCTACAACTATATGAAGTCGGGGACGCTGCTGCGCCAGGTGATCGACAAGATCAATAGCTCCATCGACTTCAACCAGTCCAAAACCCGCCATGTGTTTGGCGACATTTATGAGCAAATTCTCAAAGACCTGCAAAATGCGGGGAATGCGGGAGAGTTCTACACGCCCCGTGCGGTGACGCAGTTTGCGGTGGATCAGGTGCATCCGAAGCTCGGTGAAATCGTGCTCGATCCAGCCTGTGGCACGGGGGGCTTTTTGACCTGTGCCTATGAGCAGTTGAAGGCGCAAGCCCAGTCAACCGAAGACCTGGAGCGGGTGAAGCAAAGTGTGCGAGGCGTGGAGAAGAAGCAACTGCCCCATCTGCTCTGTGTGACGAACCTGATGGTGCATGGGGTGGAGGTGCCCACCACCGTTGAGCATAAAAATACCCTGGCCAAGCCCCTGAGCAGCTATGGCAAGCGGGATCAGGTGGATATTGTGGTGACGAATCCACCCTTTGGCGGCATGGAAGAAGACGGCATCGAAGACAACTTTCCCTCGGAGTTTCGCACGCGGGAGACGGCGGATCTCTTCCTGGTGCTGGTGATGCGGTTGCTGAAGGATGGCGGACGGGCGGCGATCGTCCTCCCAGACGGGACGCTGTTTGGGGAGGGCATCAAGACGCGGGTGAAGGAAAAGCTGTTGCGGGAGTGCGATTTGCATACCATTGTGCGGTTGCCCAATGGCGTCTTCAACCCCTACACCAGCATTCGCACCAATATTTTGTTTTTTACGAAGGGCAAGCCCACGGAGGCGGTGTGGTATTACGAGCATCCCTACCCGGAGGGCTACAAGTCCTATTCCAAAACGAAGCCGATGCGGGTGGAGGAGTTTGCGCCGGAAAAGGCCTGGTGGACGCAACGGGAAGAAACGGACAATGCCTGGAAGGTGCCCGTGGCGGAGATCATTGCCAATGGCTATAACCTCGACATCAAAAACCCCAACGCGCCAGAGGACATCCACGAAGACCCGCAGGTGTTGCTAAAGAAATACCAGGAAGCGGCACAAAAGGCAGACCAGGCTCGGTTAGCATTGAAGACAGCGTTGCAAGCCTGTTTGGAAACTGGAGGCAATCCATGAGCGATACCTTGTTACACCGCATCACGCTCAATCCAGAGATTTGTCATGGGAAACCCTGTATCCGAAATTTGCGGTATCCGGTGGAGTTTTTGCTGGAGT
>DATNRH010001186.1 GCA_036703605.1 Candidatus Obscuribacterales bacterium
GCAATGAACACTTCGTTCCTAAAGAACTAGGATTACGTGTGAAGATTGGTGATACTGTTGCACCAGGACAACAACTAAGTCAGGGCGGCGCACTTAACCCCCAAGACCTTCTAGATGCCACAGGCGACATCAATCTAGTACGTAATACTATGATTGACGAGCTTACTAAGGCTTATGGCGGACAGCGTATTAAGCGCCGAATCTTTGAAACAGTTGTTAAGCCTATGACCGATAGGGCAAAGGTTATACACGCAGGCGATGCCGACAAACTATTCAACGTATACCCAGGTGAGATTCATCAGGTAAACCAGCTTAATACCTACAACGAAAAGCTCAAGCTTAAAGGACTGAAGCCTATCAAGTATGAGTCTGCTCTATTCGGTATTATTCAGTTGCCGCACCAGCAGCAGGACTTCATTGGTCAGCTGACACACGAGCGTCTTAAGGACACGATGAAGAATGCCCCGGCAACGGGTAAGAGCACCAACATCTTCACAGGCCACCCAATTGCGCAGCTAGCTCTCAAGCAGTTCAGCCACGTAGAAGATATTAAGAACCCACGCACTAAACTGTTCTAGTCTAAAAAGAGAGAAGCGGCAGCCCCGAAGGGCCACCGCTTATGTTCTCACACGGTGTCCCAGCCACGGGGCTCCCTGTTTTTGTCCAAGTCTTCCTGGTACTTCTCGTACGCCTCGACACCTACACCCTCAATGAAGTCGTTGGCTACATCAATGCCCTCCTGGTACCCGTCCCACCAGATTTCCTTCATCTGCTCGGTGGTATTCCACCTGAACCGGAACATGCCCAGTTCCAGTGGGTTCAGGTAGCAAGTCATCGCTCTCTTGCCCTGGGGCAAAGAGAGCCACGTGCCTGCGCGTAGCAGCGCCCAGTCCAACCACCTCAACGGCGCCTGCACTAGAAAGGAGACGAGGAGGATCGGGGTGAGGATCACGAGGTTGATGGTGACCCGGACAGCAGCGACGACGGTGGTGAAAAGTTTGTTCATGGTAGTTCCCCTATTCATGAAGCCAGGTGACAGAATACGCAGTGTGCATATCCCTATCACTATACTTATGCCAGAATAGGGGCCTATTTTTGCACTATTTTGGGGTCTAAAAAGAGGGACACAGCAACCCCCGAAGGGGCTGCCATATCCCTGTGTTCGTCAGCCTTCCTCACACACCAAGGCTTGCGCCTTGAGGTGACGTACCAGGGTCCGCACCCTCCTACGCTCCGGTCCTTTCAGATCCCGAAGGGATGAGAGACCCTTGATAAAGGCCTCGTAATCCTTCCGGCAGAATCCGGTGGTGTCGCACCAACTTCTCAGCTCGTAGTCGAGCGCCTCCTCTTCCGCAGGGGAGCGGCGGGGCTGGACAAGGATTTCTCCCATACCCCACACGGTCTCGGCGGGGAGGCCGAAACCTACGCTCTGGAAGAGCGTGTCGATCAGTCGCACCATCAGGTGCAGTTGATCGGTGGTGTTGGTGTTGGTGTTGTTGTTGTTGTTGTTGTTCATGAGATTTCTCCAAATCATGAAGACGGGTGATAATGGATACGAAGTGTATTCATCTATCACTATACTTATGCCATAAACACATTCATTTTTTGCACTATTTTGGGGTCTAAAAAGAGAGATGCAGCAACCCCCGAAGGGGCTGCCACATCCCTGTGTTCTACGGCTTCACAGAGCCGTTGTCCATCTCGTCGATGAACGCTTCGAGCGTATCCTCTCGAAACTTCTTGGGGAGGGGGCCCCAGTAGTTCCCCACCTCAACGGCGGGGCCGAGGGGGCAAGCGCCGTCGTCCACGAGGGCGTTGGCGCTCCAGAACGCCACGGATGCTTCGTGCTCTTCGGAACTG
>DATNRH010001187.1 GCA_036703605.1 Candidatus Obscuribacterales bacterium
AGTCGCATGTATGACATAGAATGCCCAGTCTTGCCATTAAAATCACTCATGGTTTTAACTACGAGATCTGAGTTGCTTTTTCCAGACAACTAGGGAAATGTGATGGCGCGATCGCCCTATCATCCATTCTGAAAAGTGGCACAGAGAATCGGCAAGACAAGAATCGCCGCTGCATTCTGGAACTAACGCAATGAATCTATGAGTCGTTTCTCTCCCCAATTGTTCCATGCAAAACGCCTACATTACCCAAATTGGCAAATTCCTGCCCGGTGACCCCATTGGCAATGATCAGATGGAAGACTACCTTGGACGGGTGGGCGATCGCCCCTCGCGGGTGAAGTCGCGCATCCTCAAAAGCAATGGCATTCAGCAGCGATACTATGCCCTCGATCGCCAGCAGCAGACCACTGTGACCAATAGCCAGATGGCGGCGGCGGCGGTGCGCGATCTGTTGCAGCGTGCAGACCTCGATCCGCAGACCATTGATCTGCTCGCCTGCGGCACCACTTGGCCAGATCTCCTAGTGCCCGGTTTTGCCAGCATGGTGCATGGTGAACTGTCGGAATTGTCGCCCCTGGAGGCTGTTTCCAATCAGGGGGTCTGCTGCGCGGGGGTGGCGTCGTTGAACTATGCTACAGCCCAGGTGCAGTTGGGCAAGCGTCAGAATGCGATCGCGGTAGCATCAGAACTGGCGTCACGCTTGTTTAAACATACGCGCTTTGAGGCGGAGGATGCTGTTCAGGCGGGGCAGTCGCTATCGTTTGATGTAGAATTTTTGCGCTGGATGTTATCCGATGGCGCGGGCGCACTGCTGGTACAGGATTGTCCGGCTGCTCAGGGAATAAGTTTACGCATTGATTGGATTGAGTCGGTATCCCATGCCAATGCTTACCCGGTCTGTATGTATGCTGGGGTGGATAGCCCAGATACGCTAAAGGGCTGGATGGATTATCCCTCCTATGAAGCGGCGGCTAGACAAGGGGTGATCAACCTACGGCAAAATATTCGCTTGCTGGATCAGGTGATTCGTTTAGGTATTGAGGGCTGGCTGCGGTTGATTGAACGGGGGCGGGTGCGTCCAGAGGAGATCGATTGGCTCCTCTGTCACTATTCATCCCACTTTTTCCGGGGTCAGATTGTAGACTTGTTAACCAAAGCCGGCTGTATGATTCCGGAGGAAAAGTGGTTCACTAACCTCTACACCCGAGGAAACACAGGATGCGCCTCTATTTATCTGATGCTAGAAGAACTCTTTCAGTCGGGTAAGTTACAGCCAGGGCAAACCATCTTTTGCTTCGTACCCGAAAGTGGCCGGTTTACCACGGCTTACATGAAATTAACGGTGGTGGAAGGTGTGGTGCGTCCGGTGAGTCTACCCGCTGCTGCACCTGCACCGGTGCAGGTGCAGCAGGAAACCGTAGATGCTGCTGCTACAAACGTTTCAGCGGATCTGCTACGACGCTTGGCGTTGGTGTGGCTGGAGTTTGAGCGCCAGTTGCGATCGCTTCCCATGATTCGCCGCCTACATCGCGGTGAGTTCACCTTGGATGACTACAAGGCACTGCTACGCAATCTGCGCCCTCAGGTCGTGGAAGGGGCTCGGTGGATTGCCCGAGCGGCATCGAATATGACCGATTTTCGGCTGCGGTCTACGTTTATTGGCCATGCCCAGGATGAACATCGAGATTTCCAGATGCTGGAGCGTAATTATG
>DATNRH010001188.1 GCA_036703605.1 Candidatus Obscuribacterales bacterium
GACCTATACGCCCCGTTCGCCATCGCCATCGGCCCGACAAATTAGCTGAGCTGACAGTGCACGCGAGAAACTCCGATCCTTTATGCGTTCGACTTTACTAAGCCGAACGCGGCGAAATCAATCCGCCTTCGAAGATCAACTCACGCAGTCAATAGAGCTACTGGAGGACAAATGACTCTAAACCGAAAGTCTATTCTGTTGGGTGTGCCTACACAAGTTATCGGGATCCTTGTCTGCATTATTAGTGTGACAGAGTTGAATCATGAGGCAGCAACCGCGCAGGGTCTCCTACCAAGCCAAAGTGTAGGATCGTACTTCGTCCCTGGCTCACTGGGGCGGCAGCCCTACCAAGTGACCTACCCAGCTGCTGACTCAATTGTAGCAATCAAGCTGGACGATAGCATCGATCCGGCTGCCTTCGCAGGTGTGACAGCAGCTCTTGATGCGGAATACAGGCCTTGGACGTATGGCCTCAATTTCTGGATTTATCGTTACATGGTGCCATCCAATTTTGACTCCATCAAGTCCACACTCGAATCCTTTCCAGAAGTGCTACATGTCTATCCGGTTATTGAAACCCCTTATGGAGATAATGCATACGCCTTGGATCGCATTCGGACCCTCGTTAAACCGGGGATTAGCGATCAACAGGTAGCTGCCGTTCTCAACGATCTCGGGCTAGAAATGACGTCACGTCATCCTCCGGGCGATAGACGATGCGTGCTGACGAAGATTCGCAAGGACAGCCTTGACATTTTCCGAACCTCAGTTGCCCTCTATGAAAGTGGTCTGGTAGTTTTCGCACAGCCGGACTTCATCGTTCACACGCGCTCGAGCCATTTGCCAAATGACCCAGATTTCAGTGACCAATGGCATCACCTCAACAACCCCTCTGATGCAGACATCGACGCCGACCTAGCATGGGACATTGAAATGGGATCGTCCAGAGTCTCAATCGGGTTCCTTGATAAGGGGTATATATGGTCGCATCCCGATTTGGCTGGGATCGACAGATACGCAGAGTGGGACGTCGGAGGTAGGCGATGGGATTATGATGATCCTGATAACAGCACGACGGTAGTGTGCCCCGTGTCAAAAGACGAACCCTACAGCCTCTGCTGTTACTGGCCATACATAGATATGTGCGTCCACGGTACACGAACACTGGGAATGATGTCAGCCACTATCGACAATAGAACGTACGTCACAGGAATCGCTCCGGGCTGTCGTGTGACACCCATAAAGACGGTC
>DATNRH010001189.1 GCA_036703605.1 Candidatus Obscuribacterales bacterium
AACCCTTTTCGTAACAACAATTCTATCCTGCCCTTCCCCTAGCTCAAGATGAACAGAGCGGTACCGTTTGCACAGAGGGGGCACGAGAACGTCAAAAAAAATCCCGCTCTTAGAGAACGAGATCATTTCAATTGACGATAAACAAAGCTGAGTTTTGATGTTGAGCGGTTAGTATCTCCAAATGGAACGGTAATGTTACATTTGGAGACCTAGATAGAGCTTGAGATTCGGTGGGGACTATCCTAGATCCGGCCAACTGATCATGGTGATGAGTCTGCCGAACTGCTGGTCATAACTTCAGGGTTGCCTCATCGTCATCCCGATGAATGCTGGTGCTTTAAATCCGAAATTTATGTGATCATAGTCACATCTCTAGTGGCCGATGCGATTGTCTTCGATCCACTTCACCACGTCCGACTCCGACTCAGCGTAGAGGGCTTTGCCGGTGCCTGGATCGTAGGCATACCACCATGTATCGCCATTGGTGCCAGATAGCTTCTCGACTTGGAGCTTGGAGCTATCTTCAATGGCCACCAAGAGCCACTGCCAAAATCGTTGGATTAAGTTGAGAGAAGGGGCGATCGCTCCCTTCGTAGACCATTCTGCCGCCAGTTGCTGTTGTTCTACTTCCAGAAGCGCAAGCAGGCGACTGTCATTGTGCTGCTGAGCAGACTCCATGCGTCGGGCAAGGTGGGCGAGAAGGTTGGTGTAGTGCTGATGATGAAGCCGCACATCGCTAGATTGAGTCGCGTTCATGGCAATCCGGTTAAAAATGGAACTAAAGATTAATTTTATTTCTGTAGCAACAGCTACTCTTTTATTCTAGCCGGTGTGTGTGTAAATGAACATACACCTAGAAAGGTTTGCGTAGTGCATGTCTGGTATCCCTGACAACAGGGAGCGATCGCCCATCCTGGTAGAGATCATTCCAGGGCTGGTAGTAACCCGCCCATCCCCAATCTGATCGATGAACACATCGGTGGACTATTCTGGAACCCTGCGCCATGACTCTGACTTCAACGACTACGATTCCTGTGATTGACTTTGGCCCCTTTCTCCAAGGCGATGAACGCGATCGCGATCGCATTGCCCAGGAGATTTACCAGGCCTGTTCCACCATCGGCTTCATGTATCTACGCAATCACGGCATTCCCGTCGAACTACTCCAGCAGCTCTTGGTGCAAGCCCAAATCTTTTTTCAGCTTCCCTTAGATCTTAAGGAAACCGTGGCGCGATCGCCCGATACCAACTGCGGCTACATTGGTGTGCAAACGGAGCGCCTGGATCCAAGCCAGCCTTGGGATCTCAAAGAGGCGTTTAATATGGGACTGGAAGTCGTTTGGCCCGCAGAGCCGGTGACCTTTCAGCCTGTGGTGTCTGAGTTTTATCGCTGTTGCACCGAACAGGTTGCGCCCAATGTGCTGCAAGCCTTTGCCATCGCTCTGGATTTGCCCCATGACTACTTCGGCGACAAGCACGGTCGCAACTATTTTCTACGTATGTTGCACTACCCACCGGTTGACCAACAGCCCCAGCCCGGACAACTGCGCGCCGGAGCCCACACCGACTATGGGAGCATTACCCTACTGCTGCAAGATGACATAGGCGGCCTAGAAGTGCAAACTCGTGATGGTCAATGGATTGCCGCGCCACCGATTCCAGGCACCGTGGTGGTGAATGTGGGAGATGCTATGCAGCGCTGGACCAATGATAGGCTCAGCTCCACTCGCCATCGAGTCACCGTGCCCACGGGCGACGATGCCGGGCGATCGCGCTACTCGGTGGCCCTGTTTTGTGATCCTAATCCTGAGGTGCTGATCGACTGCCTACC
>DATNRH010001190.1 GCA_036703605.1 Candidatus Obscuribacterales bacterium
CCTCCTCCTCCTCCTCCTCCTCCTCCTCCTCCTCCTCCTCCTCCGCTGGAGCGCCGCAGCACGCCAGGACTCTTGCGAGGAGTCCTAGGGCTACCCCGCAGGCTAGGGCTGCCCTTTGAGCCAGGGCTGGCTGCTTGGCTAGGGCTGCCCCTTGGGCTGGGGGTGCGCTTGAGTTGGGCGGAGGCCGGGGTAGGGCGTTCTCGCAAGTCGGCTTCTCTTCTGAATCTCTCTGCGCCATCACTGCGCGCGTGCGCTGCTCTCTGTGTACTCCCCGTGCGCTCACTGTCTGCCGGCTGAGGCTGCATGGGCGGCCACGGTGGCGGCGGCACCTTCGGCAGCGGCGCAGCTGCTCTCGGCACTGCCTGGGCCTTCTTCGCCGCTGCTAGGGGCGTTGCTGCCTCGATCTCTGGGCTTGTTGTGGCCACGTTGGTGCTACCTCCCTGTCCGCTGGCCTCTGCTACCGTCTGTACACCACTGGCTTTCCCATGTGCAGGAGGTGACGCTGTTTTGGTGTATCCCCCTTTGGCAATGCCCGATTCAACGGAAGAGTGTTGCTCTGTTCTTGTTGGTACTTCCTTGGTTGAAGATTCCGGCCTTTCTGTCGGTGTAGGATTGGATTGAGTACTAGTCCTTATTCGGGGACTGCTTCTGGAAGAAGTCCCAGCATCTGTTGATTTCTGTTTCTTTGCTGCAGATACAGGTGCGTCCAATGGTCTCTTCCCTGAAGGGACTGCTTCTTGCAATCTAGCGACCAACGCAGCCTTTCGACCCTTGGTCGGCAAATTTAGCTCTGAAAGACGACTACGAAGCTGCAATACCGTTAATGCCTCAAAGTTTTCCATCAGTTGGAATGGATTTTCCAAGTTGAGTGTAACAAGAAACTGTTCAGCTGGATTCGTGGCTGCAATCAAGTTTGTAATCACCCCTCATATCCACACGTAATGCAGGTTCAAGAAGTTATGTGAGAGAGAGTAGGGCGTTTTATGATTGTGCAAGAGCTTGTGTTGGAGGTACGCCAGATATGGTAGTGACAGCCCATTCTAGGAAGGAGGCCATGGTCTGTAGCCACTCAGGGGACTTCATAGACTGAAGAATTAGGATCTACGTAGGGATGTAAAGTTTACCTCTTCGACT
>DATNRH010001191.1 GCA_036703605.1 Candidatus Obscuribacterales bacterium
AGTAGGATCAATATCGAGTTGAAGCTTCAGGTTCTTGTCGGCTGCCTTTAGCCGTAGCATGGCTTCGATTTGGCGTAGGAATGACCGGAGCTTAACAGGAGATGTATGCAGAGTGGTTTGTCCTGACTCAATTTTGGAGACTTCTAGGACATCGTTAATCAAAGAGAGTAGATGTTCACCACTGCTGTTGATGATCGAGACATATTTTTTGTGCTCGGGGGCGATCGCTTGATCGCGCTGCATGAGTTGGGTAAAGCCTAAAATAGCATTGAGCGGCGTGCGCAATTCATGGCTCATATTGGTCAGAAACTCGCCTTTGGCGGAGTTAGCGGAATCCGCTAGTTCTTTGGCCGCCTGCAATTCTCTAGCCTGATGCTGGGTATGGGCAAACAGTTCAGCTTGGCGCACTGCCACTCCCAGTTGGTTACTAATTTGTAAGACAATTTGCACCTCTGACTCTTGCCAGTTTCGGGGGCGATCGCTTTGGTAAATAGCCATCAAACCCCAGAGCTTTTGTCCACAGAGAATAGGGGCAATCACATAGGCCCTGGCCTGAAATTGTTCTAGAAAGTTGATATAACAGGGGCTTAGCTTTGCCTCATAGATATCTGTGACGCAGCAGTAAGCATCTTTTTGGCGATAGATACCCCCGGATCGGGTTTGGAGGTAGGTGTCGGTGTGGGCAAGGTGAATAGGGTTGAGTTGGTTAACGGTACAGCGATCCTCTTGGGCAACGATGTTAGAAAAAACTGGATCTTGGGCCCGGCTAGGGAGAATGGGGATGAGGCGATTGTCCACCGACTCTGCGACAATGCTGCCACTCCAGTCTGAATTGAAGCGATAAATCAAGACGCGATCGCAGGCAATTTCTTGCCGCAACTCATCGGTGGTTGTGTCAAAAATCTGGTTAATATCTAAACTTTTGCGCATCTGCACCGTCACCCGATTGACAGCCTGCTCCCGCCGCATCGCCAACTCCATCGCTGCTTCTGCCGCCGATCGCTCTGCCACCTCACCCTCTAGAGCCGCATTGGCCGATACTAATTCTGCAGTGCGTTGTTCAACCCGTTCCTCCAGATCTTCATAGGCTAAACGGAGCTGTTCTTCTGCCCACTTGCGCTGCAGTTCTGCTGCTGCCCGATCGGCAAAGATTTG
>DATNRH010001192.1 GCA_036703605.1 Candidatus Obscuribacterales bacterium
GTCTCGATCAACAGCAGTTTATGAGCATGGTACGGTCAGCCGGGGCGATCGCCCCCCAAGACCAAGCATTGATTAACCGGGTGTTTGATGCCCTGCGCCACGGACGCTTAAAAGTGACCGACTAGGCTAGGCAACGCCACCATCCACCAGGCTAGGCTGATCAAGTATCAGGGTTACCTACCTAGCCATCGAAAAGATGGTAGATTCTGATTCAACTCCACTTGCCAGCGCGTTCTGGGAGGCAAACCTTGAATCAGTCTGCGTCAACGTCTACCCCAACCTCTACCCCAACCTATGACATCCTGCTCCGCCAGGGATGTCTACTCCACCCCGATCGCCCCTCAGAGGTTGTCGATCTAGGCATCCGTGATGGACAGATTGCCGCGATCGCCCCCCAGATCGACGGCACTGCTGTGACAGAACTGGATGTGACCGGCCAGGTGATCAGTCCGCCCTTGGTGGAATCCCATGTTCACCTTGACTCTGCCCGCACCATTGGCAACCCCCGCTGGAACCAAAGCGGCACCTTGTTTGAAGGCATTGATATTTGGAGCGATCGCAAAAAAACGCTGACTGTTGAAGAAGTATGCGATCGGGCTGTGGGCACCCTCAAGCAGCAGGCGCTTCAGGGCGTGCTGTTTGTGCGCAGTCACGCGGATGTCAGTGAACCCACCCTCACGGCCCTGCAAGGATTATTGGCCGCCCGGGAGCAGGTGAAGGATTGGATGACGCTGCAGGTGGTGGCATTTCCCCAGGATGGCATCTACAGCCAGCCGAAGAATAATGACCTCATGGAAGAAGCCATGAAGCTGGGGGCTGATGCGGTGGGCGGCATTCCCCACTATGAACTCACGCGGGAGGATGGCGTGCAGTCGGTGCATCGCATCTTTGATCTAGCGGAACGCTACGATCGCTTGATTGATGTCCACTGTGATGAAATCGACGACGACCAGGCCCGCTTTTTGGAAGTCATGGCCGCCTGTGCCATTCGTCGCGGCAATGGCCCGAAGGTCACCGCTAGCCACACCACCGCCTTTAGCTCCTACAACAATGCCTATGCCATGAAGCTCCTAGGCTTTTTGCAGCGCGCCCAAATCAACTTTGTCTCCAACCCGTTAATTAACATCACCCTCCAAGGACGCACCGACACCTATCCCAAGCGGCGCGGCGTGACGCGGGTGAAGGAGCTATGGCAGTTGGGGCTCAATGTCAGCCTGGGTCATGACTGCATTCAAGATCCTTGGTATAGCTTAGGTACCGGCAATATGCTAGAGGTGGCCAGCATGGCGATCCATGTTTGCCATATGACCGGCCAATCCGAAATCGATGCCTGCTACAACATGGTGACCTGGCATGGAGCCAAAACGCTGAATGTGGCGGATGACTATGGTCTAGAGGTGGGTAAACCGGCGAATGTGATCGTACTGGCAGCCAGCGATCGCTACGATGCCATCTGCCGCCGTGCTACGGTGCAGTATGTGATCTCCCGTGGGCAGATGTTGGCCCAAACCCGTCCTCCCGAACCCCAGTGGTGCCGATGACTGATCCGATTCCCGCCGATTTTTGGCAAGGCGTTGACCAATTTAACCAAGGCGATTTCTATGCCTGCCACGACACCCTAGAAGCCATTTGGATGGAAGCGCCCCACTACCAAAAGGGCTTCTACCAAGGGGTGTTGCAACTAGCGGTGGCGCTCTACCATCTGAGCAACCACAACTGGCGGGGCACTGTCACGCTGCTGGGGGAGGGGGTGCATCGCCTAGCAGCTTACCCATCTGACTACGCTGAGATTGATGTGGCACAGTTGATGCACCAAAGTGCCGTCCTGCTGCGATCGCTCCAGGAATTGGGCCCGGATGAAGTAGAAGCGATCGCCCAGCAGGTGTTTCATCCTGTAGACCTTGCCCAGTCTCTCTGTCCGGTCATTCGGCGGGTAGAGGCTGATGAGTCGTTGTTAGGTAGCTGCTCAAGAGTTTAGCAATTGGCGAAGAGAGAATTCCAATGAAACCAGATCGTCTTGAATTGTTTGCCAAATGATAGACAAATTCACTTGAAAATACTCGTGAATCACAATATTTCGCATTCCACGCACATCGTCCCAAGGAATTTCAGGGTGTGACACCTCCAACTCAGGTGGAATACCACGAACTGCTTCACCAATAATTGCAAGACTATACAAAACTGCACTGATTGTCTTTCGATCGTCTTGAAACTCATCGAACGTAAGCCCGTTGGTGAACTCTCGGATTTCAGCGATCGCGGCTAGTACGTCTCTTACTCTATTTTGCCAATCTCTAGAAGGCACGAATCGCCTCCCGAAAAACGGGTTCTTGTAGATAAGGTTTGAGGGAGTCGGGCGTACCCAGATCAACGGAGCTCTCTAAAATCTCCTCTAGGTATCGTTTCAACCGCACAAAAGTAAATAACCCAACCGGACGATCAAACTCTACTAGTAGATCGACATCGCTGTCTGGTCGCGCTTCATCCCTTGCCACTGAACCAAACAGCATCAAAGACTTCACGCCAAAACCCTTCAGTGTGTTTTGGTGCTTTGCTAGTAATGTAAGGGCTTCCTGTCTTCGCACTACCCAACCTGCAACAAAGAATCTTATCGAGAATTGTAGCGCACCAGTCAGATCTCAATTACGTCTCAACCGAAGATTCGACATCACACCCCCAGATGGCTTTCTACTTGCCCTCTCCCCGATCGCTTGAGACTGTTATGGGTGATTATGACGATCGCATGCTTGATAAAACCCTGGCTAGGGTAATTAGCCAAATCGCTGTCAGCATAATACGCTCATGTCCGAATGTTATGTAGCTAGCTTCAGGCCATCTTCACGATCAGCATAAGACCATTGCACGCGGCATTTAGTACATAAGTTTTGCTTGAGAGTTCTTGGCTCGCGATCGCCTCTCGACTCAGATCAGGGCGATCAGTGCTTTCATCGCTATTGAAGTCTACCTGACCCTAGATGAATCAACCTGTATTGGCTAGAAGCTGGTTGATGGTGACTCTGTTCCGTTGTCCGGCTGTTGCATGGGGCATGTTGGGGGTGACGCAGTGCCCAGACTCGGCGCGCTCACTCCCCAAATCTTCGCCATGAGCATTGCTCCAGGGGAAAGTTCACATCTCACCTGCTCAAGCATTCGTGATTTGCGAGGAGGCCTCGTTGAGCAAGGAGTTGACCCAATTCATACTTGTTCATCTGCGCCAGTTCTCTGGCTTTTCCCAGAGACAGTCAATTCTGGGCATAGAGAGTAACGGCAAGCTCGTAACAGTTCTTGCTCGATGAGCTGCGATAACCTCTCTACGGTCGGTGTGCAGCGGAATTATTATCCAGTGCCATCACTCGTTTATTCCAATAGCATAGCTAAAAACTCTTCTGGTAATACTGCAGAGATGGCTGAAGCAGCAAAGTCAGGTGTATTTCGGGTCACGATAATTTCTACTCTTGCAGCATTTGCAGCTTCACTTGTCACAGCATCTTCAAAATCCGTCATAGGGCTTTGCAATGCAGCCTGAATAACGTTGTCTGTAACGCCGGCAACTTGAAGATGCTCTAATAACCTTGATAAAAGCTCTCGTGCCATTTCGCCACCAACCTGACGACGCAAAATGTAAAAAATATTCGTCACAGCATGACCTGAGACAAACCCTTGTACTACTGGCTGTGTCGCCTTGCTTAATGCTTGTGCAGACGCTGTAACAAATGGTTGACGTTGAGCTAAAACATCAATCAAAACATCACTGTCAAATAACACTTGCCTCAACTGTACTTCTCCTCCAGATAGTCCACGTAGGTATCTGTGGGATCTTCTGCACTCAACTGAATCACACCGATTAAGCTTTGAGTCCAGGGATCGAGGCTAGCCAACGAATTTGCACTTGGAGTTGGAGTTGGAGGGTTAAATACTAGTGTTTCTTGTTGAATAGAACTCAACAAGGATTGGACTAAGCGCCAGCGATCGCCAATAGACAACTGCAACGCCTGGTTTTGTAATTCCTGCAATGTCATTAGCCCTTACCAACAACTCTCTACCTATTGTAAAGTGCTGCTAGCGGTTTTAGTCTTAACCTGTCTCTCCCCGAACATTTTACGCCATCAAAGCTTTGAACACTAGCCGATGGGCTATCAGTTATATCCCAACCAAAGAACAAGCAGCATAACTATTGTTTATGCTGAACACCTCCCCTTTGATCGTCATCCCCCCACCAAGATGATTAGCGAGACTACAACTGAATATCACTTTCTCCAGAGAGGACTAGCCTGAAACTTGCCTGCATAGTTCTCCTACTTAGAGTGTTATGCAGACTTTGATCAGCCCATACAACCCATAGGGGTGATTATGACGATTGGATGCTATACAACACCCTAGCTAGGGTCGTTTACAGACTGGTGGCAGAATAATACGCTCATTTCAGGGTGTTATGTAGCTAGTTTCAGGCAATCTTCACGATCAGCATAAGAGCAATACATGTAGCATTTAGCACATAAGCTCTAGCTAGAGGTTCCTGGCTCACGATCGCCTCTCGAATCAGATCAGGGCGATCGCTCTTCTCCCTAGGGAGCAGTGAATTGGGACAACTCATATAAGCTGGCATACTCCTCATCCTAAGCTAGAACGAAATTTGTTAGGCATGACCGATTAGTTTAGGGAAACTGGGGCTGTATCGATCGCACGAATCGCTGAAGCTGCCGACTTTCTAACTCCAAAACACGCCGGGCAAAGTCAAGATCGTGGTCGAGTAAATCGTCAAAGGTATCGACAGGAATCGCTAGGATTCGGGTACGTTCGCTATCTGCAACGATCGTATTTTCTGAACTGCTGTGGGCTAAAACTTCCAGCTCGTCTAGCGTTTGCCCCGGATGGAGCTGTTCGACGTGAACCCCAGATTCCGTCTGATAGTGGATGTTGGCGTCGCCTTCGATCAGCAGCAGCAACTCTCGACAAGTATCTCCAGCTTCTGTAATCACATCCCCTTGATGGTAGGGTCTCACCTCGGCTCGATTGGCAAGGGCAATGAGTGTGTCACTCTGCATTCGGTGGAAAAAGTCGCTATTAAATAAGTAAACCAATTTCTCCAGCGTTGGGAACTGGGTCAGAGTCAATTTTTCTGTGGACGACGATTGCCAAGCCAATAGCTGATCAATGGTTTCCTGTACAAGATGGGAACTAACCGTGTGGCGATGATTCCGAGCGATCGCTAGACTGCGGTCTGGGTCTAGTTGAGCAATCATATAGAGCGCTGCCGCCTGGATCATAGGATTTTGCTCTTGGAGCAAGGCGTCTAGGTGCTCCAAAATTGCCTCAGGGGAGAATTCCAGTGAACAGGATACCGGTGATTCTCCCGGTTGGATCAAACAGTGCAAGATGTCTGGCGGCAGGCGATCGCCCCAGTTTTCTTGATCCACTAGTTCTCCCAAAACCGCAGGTGCAGACTGTTGTAGGGACTGCGCTAGACTGAAGGCGGCTGGATCAGACTGGAGGAATTCTAGAATTTCCAGAAGCGATCGCACAATCAATTCTTTTTTGTGACTAATATTTTCCCGTAGCAGGGTTAATACGGCCTTGTGCTCATGCACCATCGGTTGATTGAGCGCGCGGTAGCTTTCGATGAGTCCTGGGAGTTGCGCGGTTAGAAACTCTGCCTTTTTGGCACGACTGGCATTAACCGAAAATCCACTCAAGATCCATTCTTCCTCCTGGGGGGTGATGGAATATTGGCAGCGTAAGGACTGAACCGCGGCTGAATCTGGTAATGATGGCTCCAGGGCTGTGCGATCAGGCTGCTTGCTTTGCAGTAGCATTAACCGCTCCAGGGATTTGCGGTAGCCGCTTAAGCGAATCTGATTTTCTAAACTGCGTTGACGGGCCGGATTAAGTAATTCTGGATCTTCAATGCCCAATTCCTCTAACACAATACGGTGTTCGTCATCCGTAATGCCTAGCTCCTGACGCATTTGATGCAACATATCTAAGCTGCTGGAGTAGTTGACATAGCCTTCTTCTAGCGATTCTCGCACCACGCCCTTATAGGCCTGGTGTCGCTTCTCGCGGGTAAAACCAGGCAGCACCTTAGCTAACACATACACCTCATGCGTATTCAGATCGCTGAGTGCCCGTCCTTCTAAAAACTGGGATACATCGAGCTGTAGTTTCTCTAACTGCTTACGGAATCGCCGCGCTAGATTTTCACGAGAATAGAGGTCAGGGCTACGTCGCCAGGTTTTATAAAGCCAGAGGGTACTCAGCGTCACCAAGCCCAGGTCGTAAAGGTATTGCACCGACAACGGGAAAAGCTGTACCAGGGGACGCCCCGCAAAAATAAAGAAGACATTAAAAATACCAAAGGTGCATAGGGTAA
>DATNRH010001193.1 GCA_036703605.1 Candidatus Obscuribacterales bacterium
GAATTGGAAAACACATTCGTGTATACAAGAAGATTTTTACAGGTTCAGGCTGGAAGAGCCACTTTGGCGGAGCTGATCTTCAGGTACCAACATAACGTTCCTCCCGTCTATTCTGTATCTTATTCCCCAGCCAATGGAACCAACAGAAGAGCATGTCCTTTGGGCGGAAGAGGCTGCAAAATGTTTCGGTGGCATGGACCTGCTTGCTCTGGATGTTATGCATGGCAAAGACGGAAAAGATTACATCATCGAGATGAACGGAACAGCCATCGGGTAGACTACACTGTCCTCTGTTTGATCCATTTTTGGTACCTGACTCCTCTAGGTTCCACTCGATGTTCTACAAAGAGGACAGTGCACATGTTACGGAGCTGGTAATAGAACGCATGTCTGAACTCTTCCATTAAGTAAATAGCACTCTGAGCCATCTCGCAATGGAGTACACATATTGTTGGGGTACTCGCGGGTCCACTAGGGAGCGGAAGTTCTTGATGTGGTCTCAGCGATCTCACTTGTCAGGGCTAGCTATATCTGCGCATATAACCGGCGCTATAGCCCAACGCGGAGGCGCGCCGCTACTCTGGAGTACTCCAAGGCTGAGTACTCTGGAGGCCCACCGCTCCGAGGCTCAACTGCTTAAGGGGGACCGGCGAAGCCGGTCGGGACAAGAAGAAAGGCTCGAAGCCCCCCTCTTTGGGGGGGCTCGAGCTTCCGAGCGCTGAGTACTCCAGCCGCGGAGTACTCAGGGCCTGAGTACTCAGGAGTGCCGCAGGCCCTGAGTACTCAGGGGTACTATAGTCTTTTTTTTTTGCCAAAGCGCCTCGCGGATTCGAACCTGAGAGTTAGTCGGGAGGGGTTAAGTACCTGAGGGTGGCCTAGTGGAGAACTTCATCCATCGCAGAAAAGGTTAGGGCTAGGTCTTATTTAAACCAATGTTTTTTTGGAGCAGAGTTTTTCGGGAAAAGAGGCTTTATTGACATGCGAAAAGGAGGGGGTTAGGTTAAGAAAAGGTCTAGTTCGAGCTCTGAAGGACGACATGGACGTGACAGATATATGGGCAAAGCGAAATGCCCTTTTGAAGCCTCACTGCCAGCCCCGCCGAAACCAACTCCGTTTGAGGCGATGACTAATCGAAGTCGCTATGCACCTCTTTCCATAGTTACCAACTTCTGGTGCACAGGATGTGAGGAACGGTTCGTTGATCTGGCTTCTTGGGACACTCACTGGAATTCCGTCCATGAAGTGCCGTCTGCGGATGCCAAGTATTGCGCCATTTGTGAAATCTTCCATCATAATTCGACTGAGGAGCATAGTAGTTTCGACTATCACAATGGTGTTGGAGGGCGGTATACCTCTCCCTGATTGCTAGAGATTTAGTGACCTTTCAACAGAGTACAACGTAGAACGTGTTCGCCAGGATCCTGACAGCTCGGTTCCTTTAGGGAACTTTTCTAGGGGATCTCGACGTCAAAGCATGTTTACGCTCTTCTAACATCCTTAGTGTCCACTATCTGTGCCTGCTTTGATGATGAACAAGACGTTCAAGTTCAGTGTGGATTGTGTCGTCACTGGAGCCATCCTAATCACAACGGACACAGTGGACTGTTGGATCTTGCCGCTGATGCCCTCTCGAGAGCACTCTACTACTGTCGACAATGCCAGCTATCCGTTCAGCGAACTACTAGAGACTTTGAGGTAGAGCTAGGATTTTGTGGAGTTTGTCTGGCCCATGGAGAGCGGACTGAACGAAGCTAAGCAGTGCTGTACTGCCGTACCTGGCCCTACTCGTCGTAGCACCTCTGCATTGCCCACTACGCCGAGCTTCATCAACCTCCGTTCCTCTGTGGACCCCCTCGCTTCGTTCTCGATAGCGCTGTGGACGAGGAAGACACCCCTGAGACTAGTGGGCCAGAAGTTGATGGACTCGTAGGTGAAATGGATGCTGGAATTGCTGAGGATGTCGAGGCCGCCCCAAAGCTTGAGCACTTTGGTCCAGCAAAGGTTTTCCGCCCTGACCCAGACAAGCAGCATCGCCTCACAGATGCTAGACCCTTTGCGAGCGTGCTTGAGATGGTCCTCTCCAATCTCTTTGAGCTTGAGCATGGCCGCTTCAACCAGGTCATTTTCGACACTTTCAAGCATCTCCTTATGACTTTTGATGCAACAGAGCTTCGGAGGGATATTGAGAACCTCACGTTTGCGGATTTGAAGAAGGGCAGGCAACGATTGGACGTAGCGACTATCTACAGTCTTCACCAGGGCAAGGTCGCTGTTTTAGATCCGACAGAGGCCCTCCGGCAGGCATTCCTTTCACCGGGGCTGGCTCCTACACAGCAAAACCGGGCCTACCCCACCATCCACCCTGACCAACCACGCTTGAGTCCTGCTGATGGGGACCTGCTTCGCTGGGATCCCTTCATTAACCCATTGTCCGTAGTTGAGGTTCATGGTCAGCCTATGCAGTGTCAACAAGACATTATCTACCACATTGCGGGAGAGGAGGGCCAGCTTCATTATGGCCGTGCTCTTGGCTATACGATTGACGCTGAGACAGAGGCCGACCTCCAACTACCTCTTTGTTCAACAGAGCGTGTCAGGCTCACCGTTGCTCCGTACTTTGCTCTACCTGGGGCCCCTACAGACCTTGCCTTCTGCGTTGACCCTAGGGACTACGAGAGCCTTCTGGTGGACTCGATTGACTTCTGGACAAAGCTAAACTTTGGTGATTTTCCCAGCGAGGTAGCTGACCGTCCCTGGGAGTCCATCTACACATGCAACAAGTCGCCTGTAATCTCTGGCTCCCATACTATGACCCACTATGTGCGATTAGAACCGCGCCAGTGCTCTGTGGTTGCACCCTCGTCGTCTGTGATGCACTGGTGCCATGAGCTCTGGCATGACGGGGTCGCCACCTCTGGCACTACATCGTAAGCAAGTTTTACTGACAGTACAGACTAGAGGTACTGTCCATGCAAAAAGGCGCGATGTCAGCAAAAGACATGGGCACACTTGGCGCCATTATCCCAATAGGCATGGCTACCAAGCGACATCTCCACACTCTGCATGAGTATCACAAAGTCGTTACAACCACATCGCAGGAAGGAATCCATCTAGCTGACCACGATTGCACGATCATTGGCTCAGAGTCACGGCGCTACGCAGATGGACAGGAGTACCTTGCGGTCGCTGGGCATCGTGGCCTACACCCCACCGACACTAGCTACACCCTCACCAAGACCCAGATGAACGACCCATCCGTTGATCCTTTCCACACGCCGAAGAGTGCCGGGGAGGCCTTGTACCGGCAACGCTGCATCAATCGAGTAGAGAGCATCGAAGAAAAGGAAGCAATGCGCTCAGCGCTGTCAACTGGCCCCTACCTCCTCTATGGGCCTGGTAATGGGATTGCCTCCTCTGCCCTCCTCCTCATCCCCTCCTCCCCTCCTCCCCCTCCCCCCTCCTCCCCCTCCCCCCTCCTCCGGC
>DATNRH010001194.1 GCA_036703605.1 Candidatus Obscuribacterales bacterium
CGTAGGAGGCGATCGCTCATCGCCGTGAGCATGATCTGGCGATCGGGCAACTGGCGACACAGCACTACCACATGCATACGGGTGGGCAGCAACTGGGTGACTTTCGCGCAGCATCCCTGCGGCAGAAGGTAAAGGTTCAGCCAATAGGCGATCGCCGTTAGATCACCACGACGGGCGCTTTGCACCACTGCCCCCAGGTTCACCTGCTCCATACTAAGCATGAACTGATTACTCCTCTACCCAATATCTAGGCCAATCAAACGTTTGAGTCCCCCAATCATAGGAGTAGATCGCTCATTTCGCCCAATTTTCTGATCGGGGTTGCACAAATCTTGAAATTTAGGGAATCAGCAGCAAGCAATCTAGAGAATGGCGCTACAGTAAAAGCGGTTGAGTTCAGAGCTGTAGCCCCATGTTTGCGATCGCCCAAAAATCCCAGCCCTACGTCACCTATACCCTCAGTGATTCCGCTGCCGAAGCATCGATTGACATTGTTCCAGGACGGGGCGGCATTGTCACCCAATGGCAAATCGGTTCCCACGCCTTGCTCTACCTAGAGGGCGATCGCTTCCTCGATCCAACCCTCAGCATTCGCGGCGGCATTCCCATCCTGTTTCCCATCTGCGGCAACCTGCCCGACGACACCTATACCCACAAGGGCAACACCTACAAGCTTCCCCAACATGGCTTTGGGCGCACCCTGCCCTGGGAGGTTGTGGATCAATCCACCCAAGATGCTGCCAGCCTCACCCTGCGGCTCACCAGCAATGACCACACCCGCGCCGTCTATCCCTTCGACTTCGAGATTACCTTCACCTATCGCCTGCTCGGCAACACCCTCAGCATCCACCAGCTCTACACCAATCACTCAGATGAACCGATGCCCTTCTCCACCGGGCTCCATCCCTATTTCAATACCGCCAATGCTGCCAACCTAGAGCTGGACATTCCCGCCAACCACTACCAGCCCAAGGATGATCCCAAGATCTATCCCTTCACCGGCAGCTTTGACTTCAGCCAAGCCGAAGTTGATGTAGCTTTCACCGATGTTTCCACCACCACCGCCAGCGTCAAGGACAGCGATCTACGCATCCGCCTCGACTACGACACCCTCTATTCCACCCTGGTTTTTTGGAGCGTCAAGGGCAAACCTTTTTATTGTCTAGAACCCTGGAGTGCCCCTCGTAATGCCATGAATAGCGGCGATCGCCTCATTCGCCTCGATGCCGGAGCCACTCTAGACACGGTGGTGCAGATCAGCGCCACCCTGGGATAGAGGTCTTGAGGGTGGGGCAAAAAAGTTTCTTAGCCTGCTGTTTTTATCACAACCTATGCTAAGGTAGTAAATGGCGTGTTCGTCAGGAACACGTCATGGGTCGCTAACTCAATGGTAGAGTACTCGGCTTTTAACCGATTTGTTCTGGGTTCGAGTCCCAGGCGACCCATAAAATTGTAAATCCTTGCTATGAGCCAGCTATAACTTAGGTTTCAGGCTCCAGTGCGATCGCTCAAGAACCCTGTCATCGGGTACTGCGATTCAAATCATTAGGAAGATCTACTTAAAATTCTTCATTTCCGATTCGCGCACGGTCAGACAATCCTTTAAGATTGTTGTAAGGATTTAGATTACCTGACATTAGCTGTTACAAAAAACGAAGGACTAGGAGGATCATCTATGGCACTTGTTCCTATGAGGCTGCTGCTTGATCATGCGGCTGAGAACCAATACGGCATCCCTGCTTACAATGTGAACAACATGGAGCAGATTCTTGCCATTATGCAGGCTGCCGAAGAAGCTAACAGCCCTGTGATTTTGCAAGCTTCTCGGGGTGCCCGCAAATATGCAGGTGAAAACTTCCTCCGCCACCTGATCACAGCGGCTGTGGAAACCTACCCCCACATTCCCATCGCCATGCACCAAGACCATGGCAACAGCCCTGCAACCTGCTACTCGGCAATTCGCAACGGCTTCACCAGCGTCATGATGGATGGCTCCCTGGAAGCTGATGCTAAGACCCCCGCTAGCTTTGACTACAACGTTGACGTTACCGCTGAAGTGGTGAAAGTTGCCCACTCTGTTGGGGTGAGTGTAGAAGGTGAACTAGGTTGCCTCGGCTCCCTAGAAACTGGTCAAGGTGACAAGGAAGACGGTCACGGATTTGAAGGAACCCTCAGCAAAGATCAACTGCTGACCGATCCTGATGAAGCTGTTGAATTTGTAGAACGTACCCAAGTGGATGCCCTCGCAGTAGCGATCGGTACCAGCCACGGTGCCTACAAGTTCACCCGCAAGCCGACCGGCGAAATTTTGGCCATCAGCCGCATTGCTGAAATTCACGCTCGTCTACCCAACACCCACTTGGTGATGCATGGATCGTCGTCTGTGCCCCAAGAATGGCTAGACATGATCAACCAATATGGTGGCAACATCCCCGAAACCTATGGTGTGCCCATCGAAGAAATCCAAAAGGGTATCAAGAGCGGCGTGCGTAAGGTGAACATTGACACCGACAACCGTCTGGCGATCACCGCTGCCATCCGGGAAGCAGCTGCGAAGGATCCTTCCAACTTTGATCCTCGCCACTTTATGAAGCCTTCCATCACCTACATGAAAAAGGTGTGTCTGGAGCGCTATGAAGCCTTTGGTACCGCTGGCAACGCATCCAAGATCAAGCAAGTCTCCTTGGATGACTTCGCTGCTAAGTATGCGAAGGGTGAACTGTCTGCAAGCCCCAAAAAGACGATTGTGGTCTAGTTAGCGATTCCGATTAGGGCGACAGGTGTTGGGGCTATCCCGGCTCTTGTCGGTCTAGGTACGCTCTTCTCTATCTAAACCAATGCAGGTTGACTCCTTTGGGGTTGGCCTGCATTAGTTGTTAGAACTTGGGATGGGAGGCGATCGCCTTGTTGCCTGATAAATCTTTTTCGTAGGCTGGGTTGAGCAACGTGAAACCCAGCACCAGCTTAGATTCTATTGGGGTAGCGTCAGCGTTACCCAACCTACAAGAGAATCAGGATTGCAAGAGTTTTGCCAGTCAATGAGAGCGATCGCCTCTAGCTATATCGGTCTATATCCTGTGAATCATGGATTCTATTGGGCCTTTTCTACGTACTCATCGTTCCTCGGAGCTATCTGGACGCCCAGTCTAGTCTGACAAGACATCCTGCACGACGATCCTTCATGTTCCAGATCTCTTGATGCAGGCATGAGAGAGATTTGGTGAAAAGTGGAACCATCCCGCGTGGGATTGCTGCTTCGCTGCCCCTGGATATGGGGCTACAGGCAGCCTAGTGCTGACCAGATTCTGCATGAACAGCCTGTTAGACCAGATTTAATATCAATACAATCGGATGTTTTAGGATCTATCAGCTAGAATCCAGCTATAGTTATTTCAACACATCATTATTTCGGTGAGTATGTCACGATGACAAACCCTAGCCCTTTAGATATTGCTCAGTCCCTCGCGCAGCTTGAAAACCTAGGCAATCTGTTGTTGCACACGAAGCCGAGCCAAAAGGATACAGTACGATGGATCCTGCTTAGTATTCTCTGTCTTTCACCTGGATTTTTTATGTGGGTTGCTATGGCAACTGCTGATAGTGATGAACCGTCTGGAGAGACAGGCTTTGAGTGGATTATACTGTTGTTTCTAGCTATGAGTGTAGCTGGAGCCTCGGCA
>DATNRH010001195.1 GCA_036703605.1 Candidatus Obscuribacterales bacterium
AGCGATAGGCCAGGTTCAAATGGGCCTCTTCACACAACCGCCTTTCTGAGCGAATGCCATAGCAATAGCCCACGATCAGCATGCGGATCATCAGTTCAGGATCAATCGACGGACGCCCAATCGGGCTATAGAAATCGGCGAGGTGATGGCGCAGGTCACTCAGATCGAGGCATTGATCAATGCTGCGCAGGAGGTGATTGGCTGGGATGTGATCTTCAAGGTTGAACGAGTAAAACAGTCGCTCCTGCCCACTCGATAACTGTCCCATCATGCTGGTGATCCCCCTCCGGCCAATGAAGCGATTTTGCCGCAGGCCAGGCAGGGGAGCTACTTTTTCAACAGAATCGGCCGTTAGCAGCCTAAGTCTGCTTATGTGGTTCGTGGTGCCTTTGTCTTGCGTAGCCCCTAGTGCCTAGCAAACAGCGAGTATTGCCTCCAGGCGCTCGCCCAGCAGCCTCCAGGCTTCAGTTTTCTCCTTGGCATAATCATGGTGGAGATAGTGCCTGCGAACTTTTGAGCCACCTAGAAGGTGGTTTTGGCAGCGATCTATGATCTCCAGGGTTACGCCTAGTTCCTGCATCATCGTAGAGCCAGTTCGACGCAGGTCGTGTGGTGTCCACTCTCCCTTTATACCTTTACTTAGGACCAGCGAATCGTCGTGATGGCGGCCTGCGAGCGGCATGCTACGATTTTTGAAGCGGCATTGGCGATCACCGATCAGCTTACTCACCGTCTTGGTGTCGACATGGCTTTGCTCGTCTTTACTGGGAAAGCAGAATGGAGTGTGTCTGGTTTCCTGGTGCAACCGCTTGAACTGCGCAAGCGCGAACGAAGACAGGAACACGTGGTGGTCTTGGCGTTTGCCTTTGTGCCCCTTGGTAGCTTCTGCTGGAATGAACCAAGTGCCGTTGCTCAAGTCAACATGATGCCATTCGGCCTTGAGCAGTTCACCTATACGGCAGAGTGTGCTCAGGCAGATCCAGCCAGCACACTGAACTCTTGGGTTGACCGGCCTGATGCCCGAGTACTTCT
>DATNRH010001196.1 GCA_036703605.1 Candidatus Obscuribacterales bacterium
AGGCTGCGCCTTGCTGTGGATGGGCAGACTGTGTTGGATACTTCTGTCACTCCCCGTGGGCCGTTGGGATTGGTGCTGTGGATTGATAACCAGTACGCAGCATTCCCACCCGATGGGCGGTTAAAATATGGCTTTTCTGCAAGTCCAAAGCCAGCGTGGATTGAGTTGAAGCATGTACATTTGGATCCCCGAGTGCTTTGAAGGTGAGAGATGAGGATGAATGGCAGGGAGCCCTCAGGATATGAAAATTGCGAAGATTGTCCCAGGCCTACTTTCCTAGCGTACTTATATAAGTTAAAACCTCCCACATTTGCTTGACCGAAAGCGTTTCCTTCCAACCGGGCATAGCTCCCCGTCCCTCAGCCGTGATGCACAGAGATTCTCCGCTGGCGGAGCGTAATTCATCCTGAAACTCAGCGGAGGAGAGATCAGGAGCTCCTGGCAGGGCGCCTGATCCGTCCGCGCTGTGACACACAGCGCAGGACTGGCTGTAGATAATATTACCGGCGGCAATAGCAGCCGCGTCATCCCAGGGGAATTGGTTTGATTGAGAGAGGTAGGTAGATGGGCAGGCTAGCTCAGTAACGCTGGGCTGGGTTGGAGGCGCTGCGGCTGTATCACCTGGCAAGGCTGCATCGTATGAGAACGTGCGCAGATAGTCAATGACTGCCCATCGTTCGTCTTGCGACAGGCGCCCCTGCCAGGCTGGCATGGAACCTTTTCCCTGCGTGACAGTCAGGTAGAAATCTCGAGGTGCACGGTCATCTACAAGCCGTAAATCGGTGAAATCAGCCGCACCTAATACTTTGCCCACGCCATCTTCCCCGTGGCAGGCTGAGCAGTTTGTATCGTAGAGACTCTTGCCAAGAGCAAGGGTTTCCGCATCTGTGGAAAAGCGCCACATATAGAACACCACATCCCAACGCTCGTCTGAACTCAACAAATCCAGGAATGACGGCATTTCGCCGCGCCCCTCGGTAACAGCTGCGTAAAATGAAGCCGGGGTTTCACCGCGCATGTAGTCCAGGTCATTAAAATTGCGCGCCCCAGGCACGATGCCTTCACCATCCTCACCGTGGCAATTTGCACAATGAGATTGGTAGAGCTGCTGGCCTAGAGCAGACGTGGGAGGGCGTGCAGGGTAACTTAGCAGGGTGAACGACGGTGTAGCATCAGCACCGGGGATGTTAGCAGGTTCGGTCACCGGGATCAGCGTCGGGATGGGCGTAGGGCCAATTGGTAGGTTGCGCGGCGCGGCGCAAGCTGCCAATACCAGGGCAAGGATGAAAATAAACAAAAGGCATATTCGGTATCTCATTACATACCTCTTCT